>NZ_BAPY01000002.1:0-238449 GCF_025994195.1 Asaia spathodeae NBRC 105894
CTCGGGTGCCACCAGCGACGGTCTGGGCATCACCGCCAGCGACCTGAAATATGTTACCGGCCTGCAGGGCGACCAGACCACCATCACCGGGTTCAATGCCGCCATCGCTTCCTATATGGGTGGCTCGTCCATCGCAGGCGCACCGTCTGTCTTCGGCACCGGCACCGCCTTCCAGGCAGGCACCGCTGGCACGAGCCTGACCGACGCTCTTGGCCTTACCTCCAGCAGCACCGCTGGCGTCAACCCGACGACCAACGTGTTCGAAGGCTCCGGCACCCTCAAGGGTACCGGTAATGTCTCTGACATGATCGCCCAGGTGCAGGCAGCCATCAAGGCCATGACCTTCGTCACCTCGACGCTCGGCGCCAACAGCAACGTCATCAAGAACATGAGCACCTACGGCTCGACCATCTCCGACAACCTGACCAACGGCATCGGCGCCCTGACCGACGCTGACATGTCTGCCGCCAGCGCCAAGCTGACCTCACTACAGACCAAGCAGTCGCTGGCCATCAAGTCGCTGACGATCGCCAACTCGCAGTCGCAGAACATCCTGTCGCTCTTCCAGTAAGAATGACTAAAACCCTCGCCTCATGATGAGGCGAGGGTTTTTCCTTGCCCTTCCTGCTATCCCTGACTGGGTTTTCGAACCGCTTCGGAAAATTATTCTACAGGCCCGCTCAGAACACGCGCCGCGATAACGACAGGCGCCCCGGCCGAATCGGCCCCTGTTCGAAACGTCGCCCATTTCCCCAATGAAAAAACCCAGGTGCCAGTAAAACTGACAACCTGAGCATGCGGCTTGCAACTGCCGTCCTGCCCGCTATCATCCTGACGCGCGCATTGCGTATAATCCGCCTCAGTCAGCGGAATATAGATATTCGCATTCAGCTGCGCCGTGCGGCCATGAATCTGGATCGTCCCATCCACCCCGGATTTTTGTCCCTGCTGCCCGTTATTGGCAACATCGTCAGGTGTGCCTCGCGTCACGATATCGATATATTTCGTCTCGTTATCGGCGCAGACCTCGACAGAAGCAGAGCCTATGGGCTGGGCATCCGCACGCGGTTGGGTGTTCTGAACAAATGCCTGAATCTCGGCAACGCGCACGACACCGGCGGGGCAGCGCATGCTGTCCCCATTGCCACGATAGGTCGTGCCCTCCCCCATCGCAGCGCGCGTCATTGCAGGCGTCGCGAGCGTTATGCCCGCAGACAGAATCACGGTGCTGGCAAGAAGGCGCGCTCTCGCCCGACATTTTCGCGTTTCAAGCACCTGCCCGCCCCTCACTTGTTGTTTGTAACCACATGGCAGGAGCGTATTGGAAATACAGCCTTGCAGTAAGGGCTCTTGCACAGGATAGGTTTAAAAAGCGTCACGATCTAATTGCGGATAAACCCATCGTGCAAAATTTTTCCGAAAATATGAAACCGGTTGCCCGACCGGTTGGATCACGTTACGAACATCAGCGTGAGGCGACAGACCCTGATCGTCACAATTCAGGATAAATCCGGTGCAGGCCCATGATCAGTGACGTTATGACCCGTAGCTTCGACGCATTGAACGCCTATGGCCAGACGCAACGGACGCTGCAGACCAATCTGAACCCGACGGCGAAGAGCGCAGAATCAGAAGACAGCGTGACCAGCTTCAGCAATGTGCTTGGCGACGCGATGAAAAATGCGATCCAGGTCGGCAAGACTGCAGAAACGAAAGCAGCGACCGGCCTGTCCGGCGGGGGTGATCTTACCGATATCGCCACCTCGGTCGCCGAGGCGAAACTCACCTTGCAGACCGTGACTACGGTGCGCGACCGCTTTGTGCAGGCCTATCAGGACATCATGAAGATGTCTGTCTGACACAGGGCCACGATGCAGCCCTCGGTCGATATTCACGAAATCCTGCAACAGAGCCTGTTTGTTGCGGTCAAGATGGGCGCGCCGTCGCTTCTGGCCTCTCTTGCAGCGGGCATTCTGGTTTCGCTCTTTCAGGCCGTCACGCAGGTCAATGAGGCGACACTTTCTTTCGTCCCGAAATTCATTGCCGCCACAGCCGCGCTCATGCTGACGAGCTCGTTTCTTTACGCAACGCTGCACAGCTATGCCATGCTCATCTTTGATCAGATGGTTATCGCCGGGGGATCATGAGGCGAGCCAGCATGATTGGTTCGACACCGCACCAGAGGCTTGCACCGTGACCGATCTCCCGCTGCCCGCTCTCTCTGCGCTGTTCGTCCTGACCCTGTGCCGGGTCAGCGCGCTGGTCATGTCAGCACCGGGCTTTGGGGAAAGCTCTTCACCCATGGTCGTGCGTGCGGGGGTGGCACTCGCTGTGTCGCTTCTGATCATGCCGGTCGAGCAACCGCATCTCATGCCTATCGCCACGGCGATACTGACAAATCCCTCTTTGCTGGTGGTCACGGTCGGCCAGGAGCTGCTGGTTGGTATTTTCATCGGTCTCATCGCGCGTCTGCTGGCCATGTCGCTGGTGATTGCCATGCAGTTCATCGCCACCTTCACCGGGCTGGCGAGCGTGTTGCAGCCAGACCCCGATCTTGGCGCATCGAGTACCGCCATCAGCCATATGGCATCGTCTCTCATCCCCGTTCTTTTTCTCTCGACCGGCTTATATGTTCTCCCCCTCGCGGCGCTGACCGGCTCGTATGACGTCTTTCCTCCCGGCCAGACGCCACTTTTCAACGATATGGCCAAGGCAATCGTCACCACCACTGCGCTCAGCTTCAAGCTGGGCTTTCAATATGCCGCGCCTTTCGTGCTGATTGGCACGCTATGGCCCGCCATGCTGGGGGTGCTGAACCGATTGATGCCCTCCATTCAGGTTTACGGCATCGCCATGCCCGCCCAGCTTCTCGGCGGCGTGCTGCTTATTGCCCTGCTGATCCAGGTGATCACGGGCGTCTGGCAGGAACGTATGCAGGAATCCCTTTCGGAACTTCCGGGCCTTCATGCGCCGCACTGACGCGCCCGGCGAAGTGGCGACGCCCTGATGGCTGAAGACAGCAGCAGCGAAGATCGCACACAGGCCCCTACGGGGCGACGCCTCGCCAAGGCAAGAGAAGAGGGCAATGTCGCGCAATCGCGCGAAACCCAGATGCTGCTCGTTCTGGGGGCCTTTCTTGCTGTCTTCTCCCTGGCTGGCGCCGCATCGGCCACACGCTTCGTCGCACATATGCACGGCCTGATCGAACATTTCTCGACCCCCATCGACGACATGGCCTCAATCGGCTTTGTCATCCGTCAGGCCCTGAATGAAGGGTTTCTCCTCATGGCCCCTCTGGTGGTCGTCAGCTTTGTGGTCGTTATCGTTTTCAGCATGTTCCAGACCCAGTTCCTGTTCAGGCCGCAGGCCCTGACGCCCGATATCACGCGGCTTTCCCCGCTGGCTGGCTTCAAACGCGTGTTCAGCATGCGCAACCTGATCGAGCTACTCAAAAGCCTGGCAAAATTCCTGATTTTCGGCATCGTGCTTTACACCATCGCCTCAGGCACGCTGCATATTGCCCCCGAGGCCGAACGATGGACCCTGCGTCGCCTGACCTACGAGATGATTTCGTGGTTCACCTATGCGACACTCATCATTCTTCTGGTGCAGGCCTTTATCGCAGGGCTCGATGAACTCTGGACACGCTACAGCCGCCTGCAAAAGCTGCGCATGAGCCATCAGGACATCAAGGACGAAACAAAACAGGAAGATGGCGACCCCAAGATCAAGGCAAAGCGGGCCCAGATCCGTATGCGCCGCGCCCGCCAGCGCATGATCCAGTCCGTCAAAAAAGCCACGGTTGTGGTCACAAACCCGACCCATTACGCCGTGGCATTGTCATATGAGAGTTCGGAAGCCGCAGCTCCCAAGATTGTAGCAAAAGGGGCAGACGAGCTGGCCGCCCGAATCAGGGAAGCCGCTCAGGACGCGCGCGTCCCCATCGTCAACAGCCCCCCACTGGCCCGGGGTCTCTATGCCCTGCCGCTGGATACCGAAATCCCGCCGGAATTCTTCAAACCGGTCGCCGCTGTCATCGCCTATGTTATCAAGCTCAAGACGCCACGTTCAAGACTCTAGAAGCCGACCCACGGGTCGAAAGACGCTACGCGCGGCTATCCCTACGAGGTAATCCTGCGAAAGCGGATAAGGCTGCGGGTCAGTTTCTCTGGCGCCCAGTTGGGCATGTGCCGCCAGGGCGTGGTGACGTTGGCGATGTTACCCGAGAGAGAAACGAAACGCTTCTGTTCGGACCCGACCCATTCAGGCACCCAGGCCGTCTCGATCTGGGTGATCCAGGCATTACCCTCAATACGGAAGCGACCGATATACGAAACAAGCGTCTGGAGCAGGGCGGCGCGATCGGCATCGTTGCGGGCAGGCACTCTACCCTCTCCCTCCAGATTGAAGGCGACCCATCCGTCCTGGGTAAAGATGACACGCCCACGCGGTGCCTCACCCATGGCAGGAACCAGACAGGCCGTATCGCGCTCCTCGACGCTATAGGCGATAAGCTCCCAGGTGCCGATCAGAGCCTGACGCAGCGCGTCGCCCGTCACGTCAGTATTGGACGGTTTCTCTGCTATTGTCTCGCCTGCCATCAGATCTGCCCCGCTGAATGTTCACCGTTACTTGTTCCGCAACGTGTTTTATCCCCAATTCCATAGAATTCGCTTCAAGGTTTTTTCAACACAAGATCACGCGAAATCCCGAATCGGGGGGCAGAAGAAAGCAGAAGATGATGCGATATGCCAGTGCGAAGATGCAGACCTGCCCTGCTCTCGCGTTCAGATCAGCCCCTCCAGATGCAAGGCGTTCGTCCTTGCAGCCCGGATCGAGCCCGCCCCGGCCTGCGGTCATCACGCGTGACCGAGAACCGGGACTGGTGGAAAATCAGAAAAATCTCTCTCGTTAATGGCTGATCTTACAGCCTGCCCATCAGGATCAGGACCACCAGAATCAGAACGATCAGCCCGACACCACCGCCTGCGCCATAGCCGGTCCAGGCCGTGCCATACCAGCCGCCATAACCACCGAAAGTGCCGAGAAGCAGGAGCACGATCACAATCAGAACAAGAATATTCATAGCGGGATTCCCCCCAGCGGCAGTCATGATTGCACCGCCGTAGGCCCTACACGCTCGAGAGGCGCGCAGGTTCGCCGAGACCTGAGGCGAAACCCATATTTTAGGTTTGTGTGTTTTTCATATCCCAGCCGTTACAAGCAGCGCAGACACGAAGCAGCAAACGCTGCCCCTCCATCCCGGCAAGAGAAGTAATCCCTCCTGGGATATGGAGTGTCCGGTCACGGGGGCGCTCAGTCGACTCCCGATTCAAAAGTCGGGATAAACCGGTTCCAGACCCCTTCAGCGAGACAAGGACACTCCCTCCCCTCATCGAAACCGATCGTCTCTCGCATGCGTGGCATCCCGCGTCGTCGCTTTCGATACTCTTCACGAGCCTGCGCCACGCACAAACTGCCAGAAGGCCTGCGTCACCGGCGCGAGCCGACCCCCTGACTTTGAACAAGCATCCATTTCGCCATTCCGACCGAACTGGAAACGCCCAACGGAAACAGGAATACCTGCCAGGCTGCTCGGCAAGGCCGCCGATGCGCTCCCTGGAAGGTGGGATAATGGGATCCTGAAGCACTGAACCTGCTCGCCCTCAGGAAAGAACAACGCAAATGATGAATTATGCTCCGAAGGCCTGAGATATGACGATCTCCCCATCGATAATGAGCGATGGTAAATAAGAGAATACAAAAATACTCACTATTGTTCTTGGTTTCATTTTGCAAAAAATACGAACAAAGAACCACATGAAGACTCTAAAAAATACAAACATTTATGAAAAAATATTTATATCATTATTTTAAATAAATTAACCAAATTTTTTATAAATCACGCTTGCGGCTGAATATATATCTCCATGTCACGAGTAACATTGATTACAAACGCCGCCTTTTATCGCCTAAAATCCGTCAGGATTTTGCCATTAAACTGTCGTTAAACTGCGATTGACTCTCATAACGGAATCGTGATCAAGTCCCTGAGCGATGAACGGCCGGGATCATTGGCAACCAGGAAATAATCATCCCTTCCCTCATTGCGACTTCGCAGAACGCCTGCGCCGGACAATCTCAACTTTCGAGGGCGAAATGACGAACAAAACCAGAACAAGATCCTTGCTCACCCTGTTGCTTGCCGGTTCCACGGTCGCAACATTTGCAGGCCAGTCGGCACGCGCGCAGATCAGCCCGGATGCCTTGCGTGAATCGTTACGCGTGGCGCCACGGCCCGGCATGATGCCCCATGGTGGTCGTCTTTTTCCCGGAAGCTCCCTCAATGGTGTCCCCGGGTTTCCGCTTCCGACCGTTCACTCGCAAAAAGCCTATGACCCGCAGGACAGCTTCACGGCCAAATGGACCCGTGCCGATGCCATGCAGATCAAGGCGCATTCCGACACGTCAGTCGCCGCCGGCCAGAACTCTCTGCCGCAGCAACTTGTCATGCCTGATGTTCCGGCCGATTTCCCGGCAACCAACCCCGATGTATGGGTCTGGGACACCTGGACTCTCATCGACAAGAAGGCCAACCAGTTCAGCTATAATGGCTGGGAAGTCATTTTCTGCCTGACCGCTGACAAGAATGCGGGTTATGGCTTCGACGATCGTCATACCCATGCCCGTATCGGCTATTTCTATCGCCGTGCCGGTGTTCCTGCCAGTCGGCGCCCGGCCAATGGTGGCTGGATCTATGGTGGCCATCTGATCCCCGAAGGCGCGCAGGAGCAGGTCTTCGCAGGCACGGATTACACCATCACAGCCGAATGGTCAGGCTCGATGCGCCTGCTTGACCCCACGAGCAACAAGGTTTCGCTGTTCTATACGGACATGGCCTTCAACCGGAATGCGGCAGGTCAGGACATCACGCCCTCGCAGGCAGTGATCACCCAGAGCCTCGGCCAGATTCATGCCGACTTCAACCATGTCTGGTTTACCGGCTTCACAACCCATACGCCGCTGCTGCGCCCTGATGGCGTCCTCTACCAGAACGGCGCACAGAACCCGTATTACAATTTCCGCGACCCGTTCACCTTTGAAGATCCGCAGCATCCGGGCGTGAACTACATGGTCTTTGAAGGCAATACTGCTGGCCAGCGCGGCACGGCAGATTGCACGGCAGAAGACCTCGGCTATCGCACCAATGATCCGCATGCGGAAACGGTGCAGCAGGTGCTCTCGACCGGCGCCTATTACCAGAAGGCCAATATCGGTCTCGCAGTCGCCGAGAATTCCTCGCTCTCGAAATGGAAATTCCTGCCGCCGCTGATTTCCGCCAATTGCGTGAATGACCAGACCGAACGTCCCCAGATGTATATCAAGGACGGCAAATACTACATCTTCACGATCAGCCATCGCACCACCTATGCGGCTGGCGTGGATGGACCTGACGGTGTCTATGGCTTTGTCGGCAATGGCATCCGCAGCGACTTCCAGCCCATGAATTATGGCTCGGGCCTCATGCTCGGCAACCCGACCGACCTCAACGAGGCGGCTGGCACCGATTACGACGCCAACCCGAACCAGAATCCGCGCGCCTTCCAGTCCTACTCGCATTACGTGATGCCGGACGGGCTCGTGGAGTCCTTCATCGATACCGTCGAAGGCCGTCGTGGTGGCGCCCTGTCACCCACCGTCAAGGTTCGCCTGCGGGGCGACGCGTCGGTTGTCGATACGCGCTATGGCAATAACGGCCTCGGTGGCTATGGCGACATCTCGGCCAATCGCGCTGCGATCAATGTCGTGGGATTCATTCAGGATCTGATCAGCCAGAAGACCCTGTTGAGTGCTGATACAAACACGCGCATGCGTTCCTTCCTCAACACAAGCCAGTAACCTCGAACCCGGTCTGCGCGTTACGACGCGCAGACCTTATTTCCCTCGACCTGGCAGGTGACGATGCTGCGGCTTGCTTCCGTTTTCCCACCCTTCACGCTGAAGCTGACACGGATTATCGCAAGGCGGCTCTGCAGTTTCGCTGCGCCACTGGCCCTTGTCGCCCTGTCGATTGCTCCGGGACAGGCGGCACCAGCAACCGATCTCCTGCCCGATACGGCTCTCTGGCGACCAGCCCTGCATTACACGCCCCCCGCCCACTGGATGAACGACCCGAACGGCCCGTTCTTTCTCAATGGCACATGGCATCTCTATTATCAGTACAACCCGGACGGCATGGTCTGGGGACATACCTCCTGGGGTCATGCCACCAGTCCCGATCTGCTTCATTGGCAGGAGCAGCCCGTCGCCCTGCCCGCCACACGAGGCCGTGATATTTTTTCGGGGTCGGTCGTCTATGACTGCGACAATCGCTCGGGCCTTGGCACGGCGGCCTCTCCCCCTCTGCTCGCGCTTTATACCACGGTATTCAGCGGCGATCCCGCCCATCCCGATGGAACCCAGGCCCAGTCTGTCGCCCTGAGTCTCGATCAGGGACGTTCCTTCGTGCCTCATGAGGGCAACCCGGTTCTCACGCTTCATCCTGACTCCCGTCAGTTTCGTGACCCATCCGTCATCTGGTACGCCCCCGGGAAATACTGGGTGATGACAACCGTGGTCGCCGACGCGCAGGTCGTGAAGCTCTACCGCTCGACCGATCTGCTGCACTGGGATTTCCTGAGCGACTTCCAGCCTTCGGGCTATCGCAAGCCCGGCATGTTATGGGAAATGCCTCTCCTCATTCCCCTGCCTCTCGACGGCAACGATCATGATCTGCGCTGGGTCATGATTGTCAGCGTCAATCCGTGGAGCATCGCTGGCGGGTCGGGTGTGCAGTATTTCGTCGGCCATTTCGACGGCACAAAATTCACCCCGGATAATCTGCCACAGGAAGGTGCAGACCCCGCAGCCTATCGCTGGCTCGATCATGGAGCCGATAATTATGCTGCCATACGCTTTGCCAACGCTCCCGATCAAAGCCCGCGCCTGATCAGCTGGATGAGCAACTGGGCTTATGCCGACAGGCTGCCTACCTCACCCTGGCGAGGCCAAATGACATTGCCCGTCAGTCTTTCGCTGCGCAGCGACCATGGCGCGATCACCCTTCAGCAGAACCCCGCGCCCGAATACGAGCGCTTCGCGCAGGCGCATCCGGGTCGGAATTTTACGGCACGGCGTCTCGCTGCCGGGGCAAGCTGGCATCTGGCCATGAAAAGCGGTGTGCAGGACATCGCCGTTACTCTGAAAAGTGCAGGCAAAGGCAAGGCGGGCCTCGTGCTCCGACAGTCGGCAGACGGAAAGGAAGGAACCCGGATCAGCTATGATTTTGGTACGCATCTCCTGACCCTGGACCGCAGCCATTCAGGAAAAACCGGTTTTTCGTCCAATTTCAGCCTTGTTCATATTGCTCAACTGGCGCCACGGAACGATACGATAACGCTTCATATCGTGGTTGATCGCAATTCGGTCGAGCTATTTGCCAACGGAGGAGACCTGCGCATGACAGATCTGATTTTCCCGCAGGAAAACAGCAACGACATGACCCTTTTTGCCACCGGCGCACCCACCCTTGTGGACTCGCTGCATGTTGCAGATCTTGCTCCCTGAAAAGGCGCTCAGGGATGCAAGGGCTGGAAAAGACGCCGCGCCGAGCCAAGCACGCGCTGCTGGTAAGCAAGGTTGAGGGTGAGCGTATGCGAATGATAATTGCCGATCGCCCTCATCAGATCACCATGGGTCTCATTCAGGTAAAGACGCATGATCGCGCCCGCCGCACTGATATTATAACAGGGCTGCGTCAGAAGACGGCGGTAAACGAGCTCGGGCGCGGCATGTGTAAACTGCGCAATCGGCTGCACCCAGCGCGTATTGACCTGCATCAGACCCAGATCATCCGTTCTGTTACTGTTATGATGCACAAGACCGCTTTGACCGTTTTCAACCGCAAGGATGGAAGGCAGGATTCGAGGCGGCAAGTGGTACAGAGACGCAACGAAAATCATGCAGCTGGCATAGGCAACAGCCATGGCCCTTCCTTTTTATATCGGGATCGATTCTGATGCGCTTTTTCCGCACGCTAGCACATTCATGCAAGGCGCAGGCGCCAAAAACCCGCCGCGAGCCCCAGACAGAAGAAGCAGGTTTCACCCTGCTCGAATTGCTGGTTGTCATTGCCATTCTGGGCCTGCTGATCGGACTTGTTGCGCCGGCAGCCCTGCGCCAGCTTGGTGGCGCGCGTAATTCGGTCGCGCATCAGTCCATCCAGCGTCTGGGCGAGGTTCTCGATCTCTATCGCCTCGACATGGGCACGTATCCCAGCACCGAAGAAGGGCTTCATGCCCTGATCGAGCGCCCGCAGGGAGCCGAAAACTGGAATGGCCCCTATCTGAAGGATGGCGCCGAACCCAAGGACCCATGGCATCATCCCTATCTCTACGCAGCCCCCTCCGAACGGCCCAATCATGAGTACGATCTGTGTTCAGGAGGCGCAAAGAACATCACGAATGACCGTTCCTCAATGATCTGCAATCCGTGAGAGCGCCATGATCGCCTTGCCGTCTATCACGACATCGCTCGTCATCTCCTCCCCCTTTATCGGGTCATTCCTCGGTGTGCTGGCCTGGCGCCTGCCCGAAGGGCGGTCACCATTCTTCAACCGGTCGCGCTGTCCGTTCTGCAATGGCGTGCTCAGGGTTTGCGAACTCATTCCGCTCGTGAGCTACGCCGTGCAGAAAGGCCGTTGCCGCCAGTGTCAGGCGCCGATCGACAAATTCCATCCGCTCATGGAAGTCGCTGCCCTGGTCGTGGCCGGAAGTGCCGATCTGGCAACGCGTTTCGACCCGGTAGGCGACAGCCCGATCCACATCATGGCGCAGGGCTGCCTGTTCGGCTGGGTGCTGCTGCTATTGGCGGCTATCGATCTGCGCAGCCATACCCTGCCTGATTATCTGACCCAGCCCCTGCTTGGCGTCGGTCTTCTCTTTGCAGCCCTTCAGGGCAGAACGAATTTCCACATCCACACCCTTACAGCCCTGCTGTCATGGCTCGTCTTCGAGGGGCTGGCGACGCTTTACCGTGCGCTGCGCCATCGCGAGGGGTTGGGCGGCGGCGATGCGAAGCTGATCGCAGCAGGGGGCGGCTGGCTGGGACCTCTTCTTCTGCCCGAAATCATCGGTTCCGCCGCCATCATGACCCTCATCGCGGCGGCAATCAGCACAAAAGGCAGACTGAAAGGCGCCATGAAAATCCCGCTCGGCCCGGGTCTTTCTCTGGCCCTCTGGGGGGGATGGCTGATCGAGACCTCAGGTCTCGCCTATGCCTGACCAGGCACTCGATGCCCTCTCCGCTCTGCTCGTCGAAACCGGACGCTGCGATCGCCGCGCCATAGAGCGCGCCGAACGCGCTGCCGAGCAGAGTGGCGGTCGGCTTGACCATATCCTGCTCCAGCTCGGTCTGGTGTCAGAAGGGCTCATGGCGGCAAGCTATGCCGAGCTGCTGGCCCTGCCTCAGGCTTCTGCCGCACACTACCCGCCAGAACCGGTCCTGTCCGAGACCCTTTCGACGCGCTTTCTGCGCGACGCCCATGTCGTGCCTCTGGGTGTCGAGGGCGATACGCTGCGTCTTGCGATGCGCGACCCGCTCGACAGCTTCACTCCCGACGCACTCGAAGCCGCAACCGGCCTGACGATTGCGCCCCATGTCGCTCTCCCCCTCGAACTTGAGGCCGCGCTCGACCGCCTCTACCCGCGAGACGTAGCCGAACCCTCCAGCGACACCCAGGATGAGGCCCCCCTCGAAGACGATGCCGAGCGGCTGAAGGATCTCGCTTCCGAAGCCCCTGTCATACGCCTCGTCAACCAGATCATCAGCCGCGCCGTCGAGACACGCGCCTCCGATATTCATATCGAGCCCTTCGAAGACAGGCTGCGTGTGCGCTATCGCTATGACGGCGTTCTTCATGAAGTCGAGACGCTTTCAGCGCAGCTCATTCCGGCCGTTCTGTCGCGCGTCAAGATCATGGCGCGGCTCGATATCGCCGAAAGGCGCCTGCCTCAGGACGGGCGTATCAAGCTTGCCGTACGCGGCCATGAAATCGATTTCCGTGTATCGACCATCCCCTCGCTTCATGGCGAAACACTCGTCCTGCGCGTGCTCGACCGCTCCAGCGTGCGCTTCGACTATGCGACACTCGGCCTTTCCGACAAACTTGTCGCCAGATTGCGTGACCTGCTGGCCCTGCCCAATGGTATCGTGCTCGTCACTGGCCCCACAGGCTCTGGCAAGACCACCACGCTCTATACGGGCCTGACCGATCTCAATGCCGTCACACGCAAGCTGGTCACGATCGAAGACCCGATCGAATACCAGCTGGCCGGTATCAACCAGGTGCAGGTCAAACCCCAGATCGGGCTCAGTTTTGCGGCTCTGCTCCGTTCCATCCTGCGTCAGGACCCTGATGTGATCATGGTGGGCGAGATACGCGATGGCGAGACGGCGCAGATTGCAGTGCAGGCCGCACTGACCGGCCATCTGGTGCTATCCACGCTCCATACGAATTCCGCCTCTGCCGCCGTGATCCGCCTGCGTGATATGGGTGTGGAAGACTATCTCATGACCGCCGTGCTGCGTGGCGTTCTGGCACAGCGTCTGGTCAGACGGCTCTGCCCGCATTGCAAGACAGGCCACACACCGCCCGACGCGTTGATCGACCGTCTGGGTCTGCGCACGCTCACCAATGGCGCGCCTGTCACCCTCTATCAGGCGACTGGCTGCCCGCATTGCCGACAGACGGGGTATCTGGGTCGTCTTGCCATCGCTGAGCTGCTCGAACCCGATGAAGCCATCGAAAAGCTGATTTTCGAGCGCGCCGATCATCTGGCCATAGAGCGCGCCGCAATCGCGGCCGGAATGGAGCCGCTTTTCACGGCGGGTCTAAGGGCAGCGCTTGCGGGTGAAACCACGCTTGAAGACGTGACGCGCAGCGTCCGCGCCACGGTCTGAACGCGTGGTAGACTACGCCTACAAGGCCATAGACTCTCAAGGCACCCTGCTGAGCGGATCACTCGACGCCCGGAGCGAAGCCGAGGCGATCGCGGCCCTGCGCCGGCTCGGTCATATCCCGGTAACGCTCGGCCCGGCACGCCCGACAGGACCAGGTCAGATTCTCTCCGGCGTTTCGTTCTCTCTCTCTCGGCGCGACCTGACACGCGGTGAACTGGCCATACTGACGCGTGAACTCGCCGTGATGCTGGGCGCCGGACAGGATATCGACCGTGCCCTGCGTTTTCTGATCGAAACGGCACAGGGCGCACGCCAGAAGACCGTTCTGAACGCCGTGCGCGACCAGCTGCGAGACGGGCGCGCCCTGCATCTGGCGATGGGCGCTTCACCCCGAAGTTTTCCCAGACTTTATCTCGGCATGGTGCGGGCTGCCGAAGCCACGGGCGATCTGGCGCCCACCATGGAGCGTCTGGCGACACTGCTCGAACGCGAACGCGCTCTTGCCAGTACCGTGCAATCGGCCATGATCTATCCGGCCATTCTCACCCTTGCCGCCATCGGTTCGGTCACGCTGCTGCTGACAAAGGTCCTGCCGCAATTTACGCCACTCTTTGCCCAGAATGGCGTCGCCCTGCCTGCCTCGACACAACTCCTGACCGAGATTGGCGCGCTGATTGGCCATTATGGCGTGTTCGGCCTGATCGCAATCGGCCTTCTGGCGCTCGTGGCACGGCTGCTGCTCGCCCGACCCGGGATCAGGCGCGTGGTCGATCGCCTGATCCTGCGCCTGCCAGGCCTCGGGGCGCTGAGCCGTGAAATTCTAGCGGCCCGTCTGGCGCGTATTCTGGGCACGCTTCTGGTCAATGGCGTGCCGCTCCTGACCGCGCTGGGCATCGTGCGGGAGGCTCTGGGTAATCGGGCAGCCATTGCGGCCATCGATGCTGCAACAGACAGCGCCCGACAGGGGGCAGGACTGTCGGCCACGCTCGACCGGACCGGGATCTTTCCACGCAGGCTGATCCATCTGCTGCAGCTCGGTGAAGAAACAGCTCAGCTCGGCCCCATGGCCTTGCGTGCTGCCGATATCCACGAGGAACAGGCCCGGATCGCCATACAGCGCCTTGTGGCCATTCTCGTACCGGCCATCACCATCGTCATGGGGGTGATGGTTGCCGGTATCGTCTCTTCGCTTCTGCTTGCCATGCTGAGCCTGAACGATCTTGCCCAGTAGAGATCATGCCCAGAGCGGCTTCACCCTTCTGGAAATGCTGGTTGTGCTTGCCATCATGGCAGTGCTCGGGGCGCTGCTGGTCGCACATGGCCCCTCCCATTCCGCCCGTCTCGAGCTGCGCAGCGCCGCACGCGAACTCGCTTCGGGTCTGCGCGAGGCGCATATGCGCGCGCTCTATTCCGGCCAGACCCAGATTTTTAGCATCGACCCGGCGCGGCAAAACTATGGTGTTATCGGCACTGTGCCGCATGCCCTGCCGAAAATCGGCTATCTTCCCGTCACGTCGAGCCATTTCGTCTTCTATGCCGATGGAAGCGCCGCCGGCCCGGTCGTGTCGCTTGTCGACGGGCCGAACCGGATTGCCCTGGGGGTCAACTGGCTGACCGGCGCGGTAGAGGCCCGTGGCGGATGAGAGAGACGCCAGATCACGAGGCAGGCTTCACCCTGATCGAGGTGCTGATCGCCTTCATCATCGTCATGCTGTCTCTTGGCGTGCTCTATCGCGGTATGCTCGACGGGGTGGGGGCCACTCACCTGGCCAATGCCACGCATGAAGCCCTGTCACGTGCGCAGTCGCATATGGCGGCCATAGGCCATGGCATGCGTCTGGGGGCTCATGAGCAGAGCGGCGAAGATGGCAGCGGCTTTCGCTGGAAGGTGGTGATGACACCGCAGCAACAGCTTGCCGGTATGGTGCTTTATCATGTCGCCGTGACGGAATCCTGGCCCGACCCGATGACCGGGTCAGGACGTCGTGCGCTCACCCTCACCACGCTTCGCCTCGGCGCCCCGGAAACACCGTCATGAACCGGTGCCGCCGAAAGGAAGCCGGTTTCACCCTGCTTGAAATGCTGATCGCTCTGGTCGTGTTCTCGATCGTCATGCTGGTCCTGCGTCAGGGTTTCGATGCGGCCACGCGCGTTTTCGAGAAGCAACGAACCTCTCTCTCGGCACAGGGCGATCTGGGAGCTGTTGATCGCTTTCTGCGCCAGCTGATCGCCACTGCCGACCCCGGTGCCGGGCAGGAAGGGCCGCTCTTCGTGGGCAGGGCGCATGGTCTGGTTCTGCGCGGCCCGACACCGCACGCCCTGGATGACAGTCCTGAAGCGCGCGCGGACATGCGACTCTCTGTTGATGAGGCACACCGGCTTGTGCTGATCTGGACACCTCACCGACACGTGATCGAGCCCACCCCGCCCCCTCGCACCCAGATCCTGCTCGAGGGCCTCAAGGGCCTCGATTGCAGCTACTACTCAGACGGACACTGGAACACGACATGGTACGGCAACAAACTGCCCCAGCTTGTGCGGCTGCGGCTGCATTTTGCAGAAGGCGATCCACGTCACTGGCCCGATATCGTTGCGGCTCCCCTGCTGGACCCGATGCCATGAGCGCAAAGAATGGCGCTTCATGACACTGCGTATGTTCTTGCTCTGGTGGGGGCGTCAGCTTTTTTCCCTGATCCCGCAGCGCCTCAGGGAAACGCGTTTCATCCCTGCCCGACCTGTCCTGTCAGCTGTGCCACAGGAGAACCATCTCGCGCTCACCCTCTCCTTTCGCGACAAGACCATGGCTCTGGGCAGGCTGGGCCTTTCGGATACGGAAGATGACGAGACACGCTTACGCTGTCAGAACGCCCTGAAAAAAGCCTCACGACCGGCGCGGCTGATCATGATCCTTCCAGAGGCGCAGATCATGCAGCGCAGCGTGACCCTGCCTCTGGCTGCAGAAAACGATCTGAAAACCGTGCTGGGTTTCGAGATGGATCGCCTCACCCCGTTCCCTGCCGAAACGCTCTTCTGGAGCCATGCGGTGACGCATCGTGATCCCTCCCAGAAGACTGTCACACTCAGCCTTTCTCTGGCCAGACGCGCGCTTGTCGAACCGCTTCTGGCACCGCTTTCGACGCTTGGTCGGAGCTTGGACAGGCTCGAAAACGCCAGCGGCTCAAAACAGATCCTGCTCTCGCCCCAACGGGGAGGAGCGCGTCTGCGCCTCTCAGACCCGCGCCGTCTGGCATGGGCAGGCGGCACCTTTATGCTCGTTGTGCTGATAACCCTCGGTTTCTGGCAGCAATCGCTGCGTCTGAACCGCCTTGACGCCGAAATGGCCGCCTTACGCCCTGCCGCCCGACAGGCGAGCGCCCTGCGACGCCAGATCGAAGACCATCAGGCAGAAGCGAGGATCATGGATCAGGCGCGCAAACGCTGGGGGGATCCTCTCGTTATTCTGGCGGCACTGACCGATGCTCTTTCCGACCGCTCCTATCTCACCGATCTGAGCCTGCGACAGGGGCAGCTGCTGATCAGCGGGCAATCCTCGGAACCGACCGCCCTCATCCAGACCCTGAGCCGCACGCCGCTTTTCCACAATCCTGCCTTCATCGCGCCAGTGACACATCTCTCGGGGCAGAATGCCAGCCTGTTCTCGATCCGGACCGATATCGGCACACCGAAAAGCGGCAGGTCCGAGGGCGCCACTCCATGAAGGCATCGTCTTCGTCCCTTCCCGAAGGCCGCCGCGGGCAGATATTCGCCTGCGCGCTGCTGGTGATCGCTCTTTTTCTGGTCTGGAGCGTCGCGCTTGGCCCGGTCTTCGGGCTTTATGCGACACGCGCACACCGCATCGCAGTGGAAGAGGAAACACTCGAGCGCATGCGCCATCTGCAGGAGATCCTGCCCCATCTGCGCCTGACCGCAGCACGGCTTCCGCAAGAGGGGTCGCGCCTGATCGAGGGCAGCAGCGATGCCATTGCAGGCGCAAATCTGCAGGATCTGGTGCAGAAGATCGCCAGCACTCAGGGGGCGGATCTGGGCAGCAGCGAAACCCTCACTCCGGTCAGGGACGGGCATTATCGGCGCATCGGGCTGCATATCACACTGACCGCGCCCTATGCTGTGCTGGTGCATGTGCTGACGTCATTTGAAACCAGTACACCGGCCATGGTGAGCGATGCGCTGCATCTGCATGAAGCAGAAAGCGAAGGCGCCGCGCCCGACAGCATGAGCTGCGACATGAATGTCTTTGCCTATCGCCGCGTCACCGGAGCACAGAAAGGCAACGCCCCATGATGCGTTTCCCTGACCGCCTCTGGCTGCTTTTCCTTCTGGCGGGCCTCCAGACGACGCCGGGGCTCGCTGCGCCGCAAGCCCCTGTCGAGACACCTCTGACCCGGCAGGAGCAGATACTGGCCCGCCCGCTTTTCACCCCGACAAGACGGCCGCCGCCAAGCACTGCCATGATGGCCGGTACACCGCGTCTTTCGGCCATCATCGACGGCACCGGCCCGCAGCGTGCCATCTTCATGCTTCCGGGCCGCGATCGCGGAATCGTCGTGCCGGTGAACGGTGTCATCGGGGCGTGGCAGGTAACCGGCATTGAAAACGGCGCCGTGCGCATCAGGGACGGACATGGCGAGAGAGTACTCCGCCCCGACCGTGAGCGTGCCGAGCATGCCGCGCCAAACCCGCTTCCCTATGCCCCTTCATCGCAACCCGCCCCACGACCCGAGCCCGATTTCGCTCCGCCCGCCTCTTCTCTCGACAACGCTCCACCAGGTATGCCGCAATGATTTTCCAGCCTCGCGCTCTCTCCCGTTTTCGCTTTTCCCGCGCGCGCGCTGTCACCTTCGCATCAAGCACCGCGCTTTGTGCCGTAATGCTTGTGGGTCTGTCGGGCTGCGACAAGGGGCCGCCAAAGGTCAAGCCGCTCGGTGGCCCACTGCCTCTGTCAGGCCTGTCGCAGGATCTCTCTGAAGGACGTCTCACAAAGGGCACGACACCGGGACAGGCTCAGACCAGCCTCGGTCGGGCGGCACTCCCCAGCCTGCCGGTTGCGGGCAGCACCACGGGTATCGGCCAGATCTCGCTGAACTTTGCCGATACCGATATCCGCGACGCGGTCGCTCAGATCCTGAATGATATCCTGCACGTCAATTATGCCATCGATCCGGCTGTCAGAGGGCAGGTTACGCTGCGCACCAGCGAGCCTCTGACCAATGCGCAGATTCTACCCGCCCTGCAGGTTCTGCTGTCCCAGGTTCATGCCGTTCTGATTCATTCCGACGGGCTTTATCGCGTAGTGCCCAGCCAGTCGGCACCGGGCGCAGCACAAGGCGCGGTCGCGGGCATGGCAGACAGCCTCTCGATGGGTGGCGAGGTGATGGTGGCCCTGCGTTATGCCCAGGCCAGCAATCTGGCTCACGCCCTGCAGCCTTTCGTGCAGAACGGTGCGCGTGTCACCCCGGTCGAGAGCGGCAATGCGCTGCTCGTGAGCGGCGACCCTTCGGCACGCAACGCGCTGATCGAGGTGATCCGGGCTTTTGACGTCGACTGGCTGAGCGCACAATCCTACGCTTTGCTGCCTGTCGATTCCGGCAATGCCAAAGACATGGCAACGGCTCTGCAAAGCGCTCTGCACGGTACCAACAACTCCCTGTCGCAACTCGTGCAGGTTCTTCCGCTAAGTCGTGTCAACGCTGTTCTCGTGGTCTCGCGCACGCCACGCTACATAGAGGATGCCAAACGCCTCTTTGCGCTGATCGAACGTCACAGGCGCGCAACCGTCCGTAGCTGGCATATTTTCTATGTGCAGAATTCAAGCGTGAATGATGTCACCTACACGCTGCAGCAGGCTTTTACCCCCGAGAATGTCACGGCCCTGCCACCTGGCAGCACCAGCGGCACAGGCCAGAACACGCAGACGGGGTTCACAGGTGCCATGTCGAGTGCCATGGGTGGCGGTGCAGGCGGCGGCACAGGAGGGCTTGGGGGCGCGACGGGGCTCGCAGGCGGTCTGACGGGCAATCAGGGTACGACCGGCCTTGGAGGAAATGCCACGACAGGGCTCGGCCAGAATGCAGGCCAGAACACGCAGCAGGCGGCGCTGAACAACCCCCTTCTCGGAGGGCTGGACAGCAGCGGAAGCGGTGGTGAGAAAAACACCGATACGCTGCGTATTCTCTCGAACGCACAGCATAATGCCATTCTCGTCTTCGCTACCGATCAGGAGAGTGACGAGGTCGACCAGATGCTGCGGCGTATCGATGTCATGCCGCTTCAGGTGCGTATCGATGCGGTCGTGGCCGAGGTCCAGCTCAATGACGCGCTGCAATATGGCACGCAGTTCTTTTTCAAATCCGGCGGCATCAATGGTGTGCTGAGCAATAACAGCCAGAGCATCACGGCAGGCACGCTGGCAACGGCGGCTTTCAGCCATACCCTGCCCGGCTTCATCATCGGCGGGGCAAGTGGTGGTGGCGCGCCTTTTGCAATCGACGCGCTGCAGAATGTCACCACCGTGCATGTGCTGTCTTCACCGCAGCTCATGGTGCTCGACAACCGGGCAGCGCGCCTTCAGGTAGGTCAGCTCGTGCCGGTGCAGATCGGGTCGCAATCGAGCACGATCGGCACGTCCGTCTACAACCAGTTCACCTATCAGCCGACCGGGGTGATCATGGAAGTGACCCCCCATGTCAGCCAGAGCGGGCTGGTAACGCTCGATGTCTCGCAAGAGGTGAGTTCGGTCAGCGCCAATGCGGCAAGCAACAGCAGCAGTGCTGCAAACCCCACCTTCAATGATCGCTCGGTCAATTCACGCGTCGTGGTTCAAGACGGCCAGACAGTCGGGCTTGCCGGGCTGATCACCGAGAGTTCGAGCCGGGCCAATAGCGGCATTCCATGGCTCAAGAACATCCCCGTGCTCGGCTTTCTGGCGGGCACCCAGAACAACAGCCGTCAGCGCACAGAATTGCTGATCCTGATCACACCGCATGTCATCCATGACCAGCGCGAGGCTGTCGACCTGATGGAAGACCTGCGCGACACCCACCCCAATGCTGCCGACGTGCCCAATGAGCTGACGCCGATGCATGGCACGGGTAGTGCAGACCCGCAAAAGCGCATTCGCGAAAGCCTCAGGCTGGATCATTGAGCGCCAAACCAAAGAAGCACGAGGGCGGGTTTGCGCTGCTGATCACGCTCTGGACGCTGGCCGGGCTGTCTTTTCTCGTAGCCATGATTCTGGCCAGCGCAGGGTCAGAGCTGCGTGAAACGCGGCTTTTACGCCGCACGGCCCAGATGGACAGCCTTGCAGAGGGGGGCATCTGGACCGGTGTTTTTCACGAACTCGGCCCGGAGAAAAACCGCTGGAGCAGCGATGGTACCCCGCACACACTGATGCAGGATGGCATGAAGCTGACGATCAGGGTGCAGTCACAGGCAAGCCGCATCAACCCCAACATAGCGCCACGCCCATTGCTGGCTGCGCTTTTGCAACAAGGCGGTGCAACACCTCCGCAGGCCGACGCCCTTGCTGGCGATATCGTCGCATGGCGCAGCAGAAGTCAGAACAACGACCCGAATGAGCAGAAACGCTTTCTGGGCGCCGGCCTCTCCTATCGGCCCCCTCATGCGCCCTTCCAGTCTCTTCAGGAGCTTGCGCTCGTGCCCGGTATGACGGCGCCTCTGCTCGACCGTCTGCTGCCGCATCTCTCCCTGACCCAGACGGAAGATCTCCGTCTGCCCGTGACAGACCCAGTAACCCGCGCTGCCCTCGCCCGTTCGGGCATGGCCCCGCTGCCACCGCTCAAGCCGGGTCAGCCCCATGGCACAAGCGTCGATATCCTCGTCAGTGTGGAAGACGGTCAGGGAGGCGCGGTCGAACGCCGTGCCTCTTTTCTGCTAACCGGCGATAACGGACGTGACACTCCCGATATCCTGCGACTGGCACAGATGACCCGCTGACAACCGATGCTGACCTGCCCCGGACCGCCCTCGCGACAAGCGGGGCGGGAGAAAAAATCAGTAATCGAGATTTCTGATAAGCTTCATCCGCAGATAATAGACGCCTTTCGTGTCCGGGCTGGAGACGAGGATACCGTCAGTCAGCTTTATATCGCCCAGATGGCTGTTCCTGATGACCGCCATCGCCATGCCCTTGGGCGTCCAGCTGTTGTCGATGGAAAGACCACCAAACTCGAAGCGCCTGAAGCGGGAATAGGCAGCGCTATCGACATCCCGTATGTCGAAATCGACCGGTTGCCCATGAGGAACAGACTTCAGGGCCTGCGCGAGTTCGGCCATCTGTCTCTGCTGTGGCGCGATGATATAGTGCTCGATATTAAAATCTGCAGAAAAGACGATCAGAAAAACAACGAGTGGAAACGCATAACGGTAATTCGCACGGAAGATATGGAACAGGCCGTTGAAGAAAAGCACAACGAAAATCGTTTCCAGTCCGACCAGCGTCCTGTAGGGCGAAGACGTTTCAGCAACGATGAGATTTGGCGCATAGATTGCGAGGCAAAACGCAAATACCAGAATGATCTTGACCGGAAATCCGATTTTTCTCGGTGTGCACCAGATGCCATATAAAATCAGAAGGGCGCTCAAGACACCATAAAGCGTGGAGCGGTGTATATTGTAGTTCTGGATCGACTGCGCGACCGGATTATTTATGAACCACAATATCTTGTGGAAGACATGATGCTCCAACCCGTCTCTTCCTGTCGACCCGAAATAGGCTGTGTATATTTTCACATAAAGAAAATTGGTCGCCATGGCAGCGCCAAGAATGAGACCGTATCTGATGATTTCGCTGAGTTTTCTGGACGGCTCGAAAAACGCCAAGAAGAAAGCAAAAAAGACGAAAATCATCGCAGAGGGCTGATAGATGAAAAAACTCAGCGTCAGAAGTACATAGCCCAGACCCTCGTTTACTCTTCTATTTCTTCTATTTGTGCTGACAGCAAGAAAAGACAGGAATGCCAGACAAAGAGAAAGCGCAAACGGATAGGTCATCGCCCATGCTGCGTATATCTGCATCGCGGGAAGAAAAGCGATACCAGCTGCAATTGTCATGCGCTCATAGAGAGAATTGAACAGGTTGTTCTTTCTCAGATAGCTGTAGAACAGGACGGCATAGAGCGCGATGAAAATGACCGACAGCAAGCGGAACCAGGAAAATCCGGATACACTGCCGATCGTATAGGTCATCATCTGACGCAACGCGCCATATACCGGACGACCTGACATTGCCTCCCACTGTATGCCCCATCCCGGCGCCGTATAGTGATAATAAATCACCGAGAAATCATCAGAAAACCCGTATCTGGACAGAAATACGAGAGAAAGACCCAGCATGATAAACAGGGACAGGAAAATATTTTCCGCTATTCCCGATTTTTTCTCTTCAGTGAAAAATTTCATTGTAATTATTCTGCCCTGGATATCTCTGGTCACGCACACCGATTGTCTCAGCCCTATAGGATAGATCGGCGCCTGCCCCATAGGGGAAATTCGTGGGGTGAGTTGAGACATGATGAGACGACCTTCACCGTTGAGAAGACGAGAGGCAGATGATCGCCCCAGGGGAAAACGCACCCAGACGGCAATGTATCGTCAAACAAAGGCATCGCCTGTGCTAGCGCCGAAGCGCGACGACCGGTGACAGAATGCCGGGTTTCGCGGGGCTGACAGCGCGGTTCTTGCTCTTGTTCACTGAGCAGCGACTGATGGAACCCGCTATTTCCTTTCAAACGTTCAAGCAGATACGAGGCCTCTGGGCGTAAACCAGCAAGTGGTATGATCTGGCGAACAGAGAGCCTGATCCTTGCACAGCTCCTGCCCTCCGTCGGGAACAGGCGGAGTCTCTCTATTCGTTTTCCCGAAGCAGGCGCGAGGCAGTTGCGGCGGCAGCGGCACGACCGCTGAACCCGGCCTTGTTATAGAGCTGCTCGGTATGTTTATCGATCGTGCGCGAGCTGACCTTGAGGATATCGGCAATGTCGCGGCTCGATTTGCCACGGCTTATCCAAAGCAGTACTTCCGCCTCGCGGGCACTCAGCCCGAGCTCTTTCTGCAGAACAATTTCCGGCGCAGCAGGAACGGGGGCAATCTTGAGCAGCAGGATTTCCGGCCCTTCGCGCCCGACAAGCAGGATCTTGTGCGGCGTGTCTTCCACCACCCAATGGCCCAGCAACGTGCCGGGAGCCAGATCGTCCAGATCGGGTGTGGCCAGCTCATCGAAGAGATCCACCGGCATGAGCGCAAGACGCTCTGCAGCCTGAGGCGTGCTCCAGGCAATCTGCCGACGCTGCATGTCGAGCCCGAACAGATAGCGCCCGGCCCTGTCAAGCGCGGCATGAGCAGCCCGCACCTGCTGGCTCGCCGCCAGACGCACACGGATACGCGCAAGCACCTCGTCGAAATGAAAGGGTTTGGTCACATAATCCTGCGCGCCGACATCGAAAGCCCGAAGCACATGCTCGATTTCAGTCAGCCCGGTCATGAAAATCACCGGCACTGCCGCAAGCTCGGGCTCGGCTGCCATGCGGGCGCAGACTTCCCATCCATCCATGCCCGGCATCATGGCATCGACCAGCGCCAGATCGGGCCGTCGATGCGCCATGATGGCAAAGGCTGCAGCGCCTGACTGCGCCAGCAGAACCGTAAACCCCGCCTCGTCGAGCGCAGCATCCATCATGCCGAGCGCCGCCGGATCGTCATCGATCACCAATATGGTCGGGCGTTCGGTCGTCATGCGTCTTCTCCTGCAAGCATTGTTGCCAGCTCGGCCAGACGATAGCCCTGCGCGGCCTCACGCAAAGGCACCAGAGCCTCCATCAGAGCTGGCTCCGCCTGTTCCAGCTCGTCCAGCGCCGCACGGAAACTGCGCAGATCACCGCGTTCGAGATGATGACGCAGCCCCTCGCGCTCTTCACCGCTCAGGCGACGTTCTTCCGCCGATGGCGCCTCGTCGCGCAGAGGCGACAGATCTTCAGATGCCGGATCGGAGTCCGTGCTTTCTGAACGAAGCGTCCATTCCAGCCCGAGAACACGCCCCATAGCCTCGAAAAGCGCCACAAAATCGACCGGCTTGCCGAGCACGGGGCAGTCATCAAGCGATGGCACACGCTGGGCAGCCAGTTCCGCCATGTTCCCGGTAATGAAAATGATCGGCATGACACCCGCATGCGTCTCCCTGATCGACAGCGCCAGATCGCGCCCGTTCATGCCCGGCATCGAAAGGTCGAGCAGCAGCAGATCTGGCTGATAGAGCGACAGGCGATTGAGACATTCCAGCGCATTGGCCGCGCATTCGATCTCAAACCCGCGCGGCGTCAGCATGTCGGTCAGCATCTCCCTATGACGGGGGTTGTCATCGACAATCAGGATACGACGCGGCGGTCCCTTATACGCGACAGGGA
Source organism: Asaia spathodeae NBRC 105894 (assembly GCF_025994195.1). Lineage (NCBI taxonomy): Bacteria > Pseudomonadati > Pseudomonadota > Alphaproteobacteria > Acetobacterales > Acetobacteraceae > Asaia > Asaia spathodeae. The sequence goes on from NZ_BAPY01000002.1 coordinate 24,438, forward strand.
GCTGCATCAGGCGCTGGGGAGCATTCTCCTCGCGGTCCGAAAGAAAGAGCCTTACCCTAAAGCGCGTGCCGTGGCTGGCCGGGTCCTGTGAAGAGGAAAAGGTGAGTTCACCCCCCAGCACTTCTGTCAGCAGCCGTGTGATGGTCAGGCCCAGACCAGTGCCCGGTATGGCGTCGCCCGCAGCGCGCTCGAAAGGCTCGAAGATACGCTCGTGATGCTCCGGCGCGATGCCCGGCCCGGTATCCTCGATCACGAATTCCGCAATCTGGCTGCGCCAGCTCACACTGAGCGTCACCCTGCCCGCATCGGTAAACTTGATGGCATTCGACAGCAGATTGAGCAGGATCTGACGCAGCCTGTGGGCATCGCCATTGACCATTTTTGGCAAAGTACCGGGTGCGAAAACGAAATCGAGCCCTTTTGCCGCAGCCTGCGGCCGGACCATCTGCGCAACGGATTCCAGAAACTGCGCAAAGGGAATACGATCGCGATAGATCTCGATACGCCCCGCCTCGATACGGGATATGTCGAGCAGCCCCGTCAGCAATGCCGTCATATGGTCGCCACTCTCTCGAATGGTACGCAGCGCATTGAGACGCTCGGCCGGTATGCGGGCATCGGTTTCGAGTATCTGCGCGTACCCCATGATGGTGTTGAGTGGTGCGCGTATCTCGTGGCTTATCCCGCTCAGAAACCGCGTCTTGGCATGGCTTGCGGCTTCGGCCTTCTCTCTTGCCTTGATCAGGGCCGCATCGGTGCGCTTATGGGCGGCTATCTCATTGAGCAGCAGACGCGTCTGGCGCTCGGTTTCCTCGCCTGCAACACGCTGGCTCTCCTGCGCCAGAAGGATCAGCATCGAGCCGATGGCCGAAGCCATGCAGAGCAGAAGATAGGGATGCTCCTGCGCGAAAGATGACAGAGCCAGCCCGCCCAGCACGGCAAAGACGAGGGCAAAGAGCAAGAGAAACCTGCCAACAGGATGCCGCAAACCTGCACCGATCGCCTTGGGCAGATAATCGAGCGGGCGCGCAATCTGCCGGGCCATCCGGGTGGAAGGCGGTTTGCAGCGGTCATGGCAGCGTGCATCGAGCGAGCAGCAGAGCGAGCAGATCATGCCTGCATAAGCCGGGCAGAAAGCCATGTCGGGGGCTTCATAGGAGCGCTCGCACAGCACACAATGAGCTTCACCCGCATGGGCGTGATGTTTCGAGGGGCGCCGGGCAAGATAGGTGCGGCTCCCTACAAGAACGGCGATGAGAGGGGCCACAAACAGCGCTACCCCAAGCGAGATGAACGGCGCGAAAGCATGGGCCGCCACGCCGAGACGCCCCCCAAGGGCCAGCAACCCCAGCAGCACGCCAGAGACTGTCGCCCCCAGCCCGACGGGGTTGAGATCGGGCAGCATGGCACGACGGAATTCGATCTGCTTTGGGCTGAGGCCAAGAGGCTTGCACACCACCAGATCGGCCACGATCGACCCCATCCAGGCGGTAGCCAGCACGGCATAGAAAACAAGTCCTGTCTCGATGGTGCTCACAATGCCCGCTTCGAGCAGGATCAGCGCAAGACCGATGGTGAAGAAGATGTAGAAAACCCGCCCCGGATGACTATGGGTGAGGCGCGAGAAGAAATTCGACCAGGCCAGAGAGCCCGCATAGGCATTGGTCAGATTGATCCGTGTCTGGGCGATCAGAATGAGCAGAAACGTGGCGAGCAGGGCGAAAAATGGCGACAGAAACGTGCCATAGGCCAGACGATAGAGCGCCTGCGGCTGGGCGGCCTCGCTCGCATCAAGCCCCAAACGCAACGCCGCACAGGCCAGAAACGACCCTGCCAGGATCTTGACCGCATCGAGCACGACCCAGCCAGGCCCGCCGATGAGAGCCGCCGCCCACCAGCCAAAACGGTTCTCCCGCGTGCGCTCGGGCAGAAAGCGCAGGAAATCGACCTGTTCCGCGCTCTGGCAGATCAGCACCATCATCACCGAGGCCGCGCTGCCGACAGAGAGCAGATTGAGCCCCGCCACCTTGGGGGGCCCTGAAAAATGCACCCAGCTGCCGAGCCATTCGGGATGCAGGAACAGGGCAGCGAGCAAGGGAACCGTATTGAGCAAAAGCCAAAGCGGTGCCGTGAGGATCTGGAAACGCGCGATGAAACGAAACCCGCCTGCCGCCAGCGGAATGACGATCAGAGCCGCTATGAGATTGGTCATCCAGGGCGGCAGGGAGTCGATATGCGCGAGCATGGCAGCCAGAATGGCTGTTTCGATCCCGAAAAAAATGAAGGTGAAGCTGGCATAGATCAGCGAGGTAAGCGTCGAGCCGATATAGCCAAACCCCGTCCCTCGGGTGAGGAGATCGATATCGAGCCCGCTGCGCGCAGCCGCAATCGTGATCGGCAGGCTGACCAGAAAAATGACCAGACAGACGAGCGCCACCGCCGCTGCGACATTCCCGAAACCAAAAGCCAGGGTCAGCGTCGCGCCGATCGCCTCGAGCGCCATGAACGAGATCGAGCCCAGCGCGGTCAGGGCCGCCCGCAGGGGTGACGCGGCCCGCGCGCTCTTGGCCGTAAAGCGCAGGGCATAATCCTCGGTCGATTGATCGGCGACCCAGCTATTATAGTCGCGCCGCATACGCACGATGCGCAGACGGCGCGCCTCCCCGCGCAGACGCGTATTGAGGGGCATCTTCATTCCATCGTCGAGTTAACAATATCCGCAGCATAGCGCACGATACGCAAGACTGCGTATAGGCCGCGGCACTTGTTTTGGGACCAAATCGGGCAGCATCCGAAAAGGAATCCCGAGCCATGACCCGTCTGCCGCCGCTTTCACGTCGCGCCTTCACCCGTTTCACCCTTGCTGCCTCGGCGGCAATGCTGGCTGGCACAGATCGTGCGCGGGCGGCCCCCCCGTCAGGCGAACCGATCCGCATCGGCATTCTGCATTCGCTCTCGGGCACACTCGCCATCAGCGAGGCGACACTCAAGGATGTCATGCTGATGCTGGTGGATATCCAGAACAGGAAAGGCGGTCTGCTGGGCCGCCCCATCGAGGCCGTGGTGGTCGATCCGGCCTCGAACTGGCCGCTTTTTGCCGAAAAGGCGCGACAGCTCCTGAGCGTTGACAAGGTCGCTTCGGTTTTCGGCTGCTGGACCAGCGTCTCGCGCAAATCGGTCCTGCCGGTTTTCGAAGAGCTGAACGGCATCCTGTTCTACCCCGTGCAGTATGAGGGGCAGGAATGCAGCCGCAATGTGTTCTATACGGGGGCAGCCCCCAACCAGCAGGCCATTCCCGCCGTCGATTATCTGATGAGCGAGGATGGCGGCGGTGCCAAGCGCTTTGCCCTCATCGGCACGGATTACGTCTATCCCCGCACGACCAACCAGATCCTGCAGGCCTATCTGAAGTCCAAGGGCGTCGCTGATGCCGACATCATGATCAATTACACGCCTTTCGGTCAGTCCGACTGGCAGACCATTGTGTCGCAGGTGAAAGCGTTCGGCTCGGCAGGCAAGAAGACTGCCGTGATCTCGACCATCAATGGCGATGCGAATGTGCCGTTCTATAAGGAACTCGGCGCCCAGGGCATCACGGCCACCGATATTCCGGTCATGGCCTTCAGTGTCGGCGAAGAAGAGCTGGCGGGTATGGATGCCAAACCGCTCGTGGGCCAGCTCGCAGCATGGAATTACTTCGAAAGCATCGACACGCCCGCAAACAAGAGCTTCATTGCCGACTGGCATAAATTCACGAAAAATCCCAAGCGCACCACCAATGACCCGATGGAGGCCCATTATATCGGCTTCAATCTCTGGGTTCAGGCCGTCGAGAAAGCCGGCACGACCGATCATGACAAGGTCATCGCCGCCATGGTGGGGCTGCGCCAGCCCAATCTCACCGGCGGCATTGCGCAGGTTCTGCCCAATCATCACATCACCAAGCCGGTCTATATCGGAGAGATCCAGGAAGACGGGCAGTTCAACGTTGTCTGGCAGACGCCGCATGAAGTGCCGGGCCAGGCTTGGTCACCCTATGTGCCTGAAACCGCGCATCTGACCGGAGACTGGTCCGCACCCGTCAATTGCGGAAATTACGACACCCAGAAGAAAGCCTGCCTCGGATCGCACCATGCGTAAGGCTTTCCTTGCTCTTGCCTTCTGCACGGCGCTGGCCTGTCAGCCTGCCCATGCACAGGAGGCCCCTGCCCGGCCCCCGGCTGCGCCATCCGTCGCAGCGCCCGTCCAGACACCGGCCGATGCCTATACAGACATGGCATCGACCCATTTCGACGCCATTATCCGTGGTGTCGAGAGGCTGGGACGCTCGGGCGAGGCGAGAGCCCTAGCGGCCCTTCAGGCTCTTGAGGCGCATAAGCTGCTCGCTGGCAATGATACGATTTATATCCGCACGGATACTGGTCTTGTGGACGCGCGCACGGGTCAGAACGCCCCTGCCGATCTGACCGGTCTGCACCCGGTAAGGCTCAATAATCGCGTCCGGCAGACCCTTGCCTCGGCGCGCGCCGAACTGCTCCTCGCCCAAGGGACACAGACCGAGCGACGCGATGCGCTGGCCCAGATCCAGGCCCATCCCGATGCCGCCATGCTGCCGGTTCTCGACAAGGCTCTGGCCGATCCCTCCAATAAAAGCCTGACCGGCAGCCTGAACGCCGCCCGTGCGGCCATTCTCCTCAGTCCCGGTGCCCCGCCCGTTGCGCTCTCCGAGCAGCTGGCGGCAGTGGCCGCCATCAAGGCGCAGGGAGGCCTGCCTGCCAAATCGCTGCTGTCTCGTGCCGCAACGCTCGTCCCCCTTGCCCCGCAGACACGCGAAGCCGCAGGCAAGGCCGTGGCGTCGATCGATTTCCATCTCAAGCTCTGGGGCTACGGGCAGGATCTGTTTTATGGCGTCAGTCTGAGTTCGGTCCTGCTGCTTTCCGCCATGGGGCTTGCCATTACCTTCGGGGTGATGGGGGTCATCAACATGGCTCATGGCGAGCTGATGATGGTTGGAGCCTATACGACATTCATGGTCGAGCGTCTGGTCGCCGCCTATATACCGGCGCTGGCGCCTTTCAGCCTGATCCTGGCCCTGCCTGTCGCTTTTGTCGTCAGTGGCGGGCTTGGCATTCTGATCGAACGCAGCGTGATCCGCTTCCTGTATGGGCGTCCGCTTGAAACGCTGCTTGCCAGCTGGGGTGTCTCTCTCATCCTGCAACAGGCCATACGCTCGGTGTTCGGCCCGACCAATGTGGCGGTCACCACGCCGGGGTGGTTGGGCGGATCGTTCGCGCTCGGCGGGCTTGAAATCACCACCGTGCGTCTTGCGATCTTCCTTTTCGCCATTGCCGTCATGGCCGCTCTGACACTCGTGCTCAAGCGCACGCCACTCGGGCTGCATATGCGTGCCGTCACCCAGAACCGCCGCATGGCCGCCCTCATGGGTATCCGTACCGCACGTGTCGACGCCCTGACCTTCGGGCTGGGGTCAGGCATTGCCGGGCTGGCCGGTGTGGCTGTCAGCCAGATCGATAATGTCAGCCCCAATCTGGGCCAGGGCTATATCATCGACAGTTTCCTCGTCGTCGTGTTCGGCGGGGTGGGCAATCTCTGGGGCAGTCTGGCGGCCGCTCTCGCTCTGGGTATTGGCGGCAAGGGTCTCGAACCACTTATCGGCGCCGTCTCGGGCAAGATCCTGCTGCTCGTTCTCGTCATCCTGTTTATCCAGCGTCATCCACGCGGCATGTTCCCGATGCGCGGTCGGGGGATCGAATCATGAGCACCGACTTCTCCTTTCGCAGCGCACGCTGGACGGCGCTTGCCGTCGTCGTGCTGGCGGTTGTTCTGGCCCTGGCCAGCCTCCTCCCCCAAAGCAGCGCGCTGAGTGTCTCGCCTTTCGTCGTGACGCTTTGCGGCAAATATCTCTCCTATGCGCTGCTCGCACTGGCGGTCGATCTCGTCTGGGGTTTTGCCGGTATTCTCACCCTTGGCCACGCCGCGTTCTTCGCTCTGGGCGCCTATGGCATGGGCATGTATCTGACGCGTGAAATCGGCGCACGAGGTGTGTATGGCAATCCCGACCTGCCCGATTTCATGGTCTTCCTCTCATGGCATCGCCTGCCCTGGTACTGGTGGGGGTCAGACCATTTCGCCATCGGCCTCGCCCTCATGCTGGGCGTTCCGGCCGTGCTCGCTGGCCTGTTCGGCTGGCTGGCTTTTCGCTCGCGCGTCTCTGGCGTCTATCTCTCGATCATCACCCAGGCGCTCACCTATGCGCTCATGCTCGCCTTCTTCCAGAACGGAATGGGCTTTGGCGGCAATAACGGTCTGACCGGCTTCAAGGATGTTCTGGGCTTTGACCTGACGGCTCCCGGCACACGCGCCACGCTTCTTGCGTTGACCGGCTTCATTCTCGGGGCGGTGCTGATGGGCGCGCGCTTCCTTATGGGCGGCCGCTATGGCAGGCTGCTGGTCGCCGTGCGTGACACGGAATCCCGGACGCGTTTCCTGGGCTACCGCCCTGAACAGATCAAGCTGCTGGTCTGGGTCGTTTCGGCCCTGATCGCAGCCCTTGGCGGCGCCCTTTATGTGCTGCAGATCGGCATCGTCAATCCGGGCGAGTTTGCCCCAGCCAATTCGATTGAAGCCGTCATCTGGGTGGCAGTCGGCGGGCGTGGCACACTGACCGGCGCCGTGATCGGTGCAGTTCTCGTCAATCTGGGCAAGACGCTCTTCACCGCCATCCTGCCCGAATTCTGGCTCTACGGGCTGGGGGCGCTGTTTCTGGCCACCACGCTTTTCCTGCCGCATGGGGTGATGGGGCTGCTGCGCCACGTGCCGCGCAAGCGCGAAGAAGAAGTCACGCCTGAAATCACCAACCCCGAAGGATCGAACGCATGACGACCGACGCTCTTCTCGATCTGCGGGATGTTTCCGTCAGCTTCGACGGATTCAGGGCCATTAACAATCTGTCGCTCCGCCTCGCCCCGGGTGAGATGCGCGCCATCATCGGCCCCAACGGGGCAGGCAAGACCACGATGATGGACATCATCACAGGCAAGACACGCCCCGATACGGGAACGGTCTCGTTTCGCGGGCATGATCTGACACGGCTGGATGAACCCGCCATTGCAGAGCTCGGCATAGGGCGGAAATTCCAGAAACCGACCGTTTTTGAGGCGCTGAGTGTCTGGGATAATCTCCTTCTGGCCCTCAAAGGTCTGCGTCGCCCGCACAAGCTGCTTTTTGCCCGGCTCTCCTCATCGGAGGTGCAGCGCATCGAAGCCCTGCTCGCCACCATTCGTCTGGCCCCGGAAAGCACACGGCCAGCAGGCGGGCTCAGCCATGGGCAGAAGCAGTGGCTCGAAATCGGCATGTTGCTGGCGCAGGAGCCTGATCTGCTTCTGGTCGATGAGCCCGTTGCCGGGATGACCGATGCAGAAACAGCCGCCACCGCAGATCTCCTGCGCGACATCAACCGCTCGCGCAGCGTGGTGGTGGTCGAACATGACATGGATTTCGTGCGCGCCCTGGATGTGACCGTAACCGTGCTTCATGAGGGCACGGTTCTGGCAGAAGGCGATCTCGACACGGTCAGCGCTGATCCGCGCGTGATCGAAGTCTATCTCGGGCGCTAAGGAGGCTGCCATGCTCACTGTTGACCAGATCGAGATGCATTACGGCGCGGCCATTGCCCTGCGCGGTGTCTCGCTAGAAGCCCGTCAGGGGTCCGTCACCTGCCTTCTGGGGCGTAATCGCGTGGGCAAGACCAGCACGCTACGCGCCGTGACCGGCATGCATGCCGTCTCGTCAGGGCGCATCACCTGGGAAGGGGAAGACATCACGAACCTGCCTGCCTATGAGCGGGCGCGTCGTGGCATCGCCACCGTGCCGCAGGGGCGCGATATCTTTCCGCTCATGACGGTACGCGAAAATCTCGAAACCGGGCTGGCGCTCCTGCCGCGCGGGCAAAGACGCCTCCCTGACGAGATTTTCGACCTGTTTCCGGTGCTCGCAAAAATGATGGCGCGCCGGGGGGGCGATCTCTCGGGTGGCCAGCAGCAGCAGCTCGCCATTGCGCGCGCGCTCGTCATCAGACCCCGCCTGCTGGTGCTGGACGAACCGACGGAGGGCATTCAGCCCAGCATCATCAAGGATATCGGTCGTGTCATCGACAGCCTGGGCCAGCGTGGTGACATGGCCATTCTTCTGGTCGAGCAGTATTTCGATTTCGCCTTCGAACTCGCCCAGCAGATCGTCGTGCTGGACCGTGGGCGTGTGGTCGTATCCGGAGCAGCCGAGACACTCGAGGCTGACGACGTGCGCCGCTACGTGGCGATCTGACCCCGCCTCTGCGTCCGCCCTTGTGCCCTACGCAGAAATGCGTAGTCCGGTTCCGGCCGTTTTTGTCTAACCATCAAGGGCGAAAACGCGGTTGCGAACCGACACGGACGAAAGGGCAGGATCGTGCATCTGGCGCCATATGAAGTCGATAAACTCACTCTTGTTTCAACAGGTCTTCTGGCCCAGCGCCGTCTGGCGCGCGGGCTCAGGCTGAACTACCCCGAAGCCGTGGCGCTCATTTCGACCGTTCTGCTCGAACTGATCCGCGACGGGCGCCATTCGGTGGCCGAGCTCATGACCATGGGCGGCACCATTCTCGGCAAGCGTGAGGTTCAGCCCGGCGTGGCCGATCTGGTGGCCCAGGTGCATATCGAGGGCACGTTCCCCGATGGCACCAAGCTCGTTGCCGTGCAGTCACCCATCACCCGCGCCGAAGGCGATCTCGCCCTGGCATTGTTCGGCAGCTTTCTGCCCCTGCCCGATGCCGCCCTGTTCGGCCCCGGCGGCGAGGATGTATCGGGCGCCATCGACGCCGATGAGGGCACACTGACGCTCAATGAGGGCCGTCCGACCCTCGAGATCGACGTGACCAATACCGATCTGCGCCCCATCCAGATTGGCAGCCATTTCCATTTCGTCGAAGCCAATCCGAGGCTGAAATTCGACCGCGAGGCGGCTTATGGCAAGCGTCTGGATGTTCCGGCTGGAGCGGCCATCCGCTTTGAACCCGGCGAAACCAAGACCGTCACCCTGATAGATATTGCCGGCAATCGCGTCATTCGCGGCGGCAATAACCTTGCCGATGGTCAGGTGGGTGCGGCCAATCGCCGCAACACGCTCGATCGCGTGGGTGCCCGCGCCTTCGCCAACAAAGACTGAAACAGGGGAGCATCATCATGGCTTATCAGATTACGCGCGCCGATTACGCCTCCCTGTTCGGTCCCACGACCGGCGACCGGATCCGCTTGGGCGATACCTGCCTCTATGCCGAAATCGAGAAGGATTTTATCAGCTACGGCGATGAATGCATGTTCGGCGCGGGCAAGGTGATCCGCGATGGCATGGGGCAGATGACCGGCGTCGATTCCAGCCGCGCCCTCGACTGCGTCATCACCAATGTGGTGGTCATCGACTATACCGGTATCGTGAAGGCCGATGTCGGCATCAAGAACGGCAAGATCGCCGGGATTGGCAAGGCCGGTAACCCCGACGTCATGACCGGGGTGGACCCCGATCTGATCATCGGCGTGAATACCGAGGTGATCTCGGGCGAAGGCAAGATCCTGACCGCTGGCGGCGTGGATACGCATTTCCATTACATCTGCCCCGAGCAGCCTTTCACGGCGGCATCGAGCGGTATCACCACGCTGGTAGGCGGCGGCACGGGTCCGGCAACCGGCTCGCTTGCCACGACCTGCACGCCAAACCCCGCCTATCTCAAGCTCATGATGCAGGCGACGGACGATATTCCAGTCAATCTGGTATTCACCGGGCGCGGCAACTCCTCCAAGCCTGACGGCATGAAAGAACAGATCCTGGCCGGTGCTGGCGGTCTGAAGCTGCATGAAGACTGGGGCACCACCCCTGCCGCCATCGATACCTGCCTCTCCATGGCCGATGATTACGATGTGCAGGTCACGATCCATACCGACACGATCAATGAGAGCTGCACGGTAGAGGATTCGATCAAGGCTTTCGCTGGCCGCACCATTCACACCTACCACGCCGAAGGCGCTGGCGGCGGTCATGCCCCTGACCTGATGCGTGTCTGCGGCGAGCCGAATATCCTGACCAGCTCGACCAGCCCGACCAACCCCTATACGGTCAACACCGTGGCCGAGCATCTCGACATGCTCATGGTCTGCCATCACCTCGACAAGCATATCCCCGAAGACGTGGCCTTTGCCGCAAGCCGCATCCGCCCCAACACCATCGCGGCCGAAGGGGTGATGCACGATATCGGCGCGATCTCGATGATGACGTCAGACAGTCAGGCCATGGGGCGCGCGGGCGAGGTCATCACGCGCACCTGGCAGATTGCCGACCAGATGAAGCGCCAGCGTGGCAAGCTGCCGGAAGATTCCGTTCGAAACGACAATTTCCGCATCAAGCGCTATGTCGCGAAATACACGATCAATGGCGCCATTGCTCACGGCATGGGGCATCTGATCGGCTCGATCGAAAAGGGCAAGATTGCCGATCTGGTGCTCTGGCAGCCTGCTTTCTTTGGCACACGGCCTGAGCTGGTTCTGAAGAGCGGCTTCATTGCCTTTGCCCAGATCGGTGACGCCAATGCCTCCATCCCGACGCCGCAGCCCGTGCTGATGCGCCCGATGTTTGCGGCCAAGGCACGCGGCACGGCAGGCACCTCGATCCTGTTCGTCAGCGAGGCCTCTATCACGGAGCAGGGCGTGCTGTCTTACGGGCTGGGCAAGCGCATCGAAGCCGTGCGCAAATGCCGCGGCATCGGCAAGGCAGACATGAAGCTGAACGATGCGACACCGAAGGTAACGGTCGACCCGAAAACCTATGAGGTACGCATCGACGGCGAAGCCATCGGCATCGAACCCGCAGAAACCCTGCCCCTGACCCGCAAATTCAACCTGTTCTGACGCAAAAAGAGGCTGGCCAGCAAGCCAGCCTCTTCGCTGCCTCGCCTCCGCCTGGGAGGCGAGACGTTGCCCTCATTCCATCGCGACTGCGGCCTTCTCGTTATCCCGCCTGCTCCTTGAGGGCACGGGCGTAAAGAGCGCCAAGAGCCGCTGAGTCGAGGCGGCCTTCTATGCTGTCGGCGCGGCTGGTGAGCAGGACAGGCACCTTGGCACCCAGCACGATACCGCCCGAACTGGCCTGCCCCAGAAAACTGAGCGCCTTGACCACGATATTGCCAGCTTCGAGATCCGGCACGACCAGTATCTGCGCTCTTCCGGCAACGGGCGAGGTCAGGTTCTTGATTTTCGCTGCTGTCGGATCGACCGCGCCATCCAGCGCCAGAGGGCCGTCAATCAACCCGCCGGTAATCTCGCCGCGTTCGGCCATCTTGCTCAGGCAGGCCGCGTCGAGCGTTCCCTGAATTTTCGGGTTGAGGGTTTCAACCGCCGAGAGAATGGCAACGAGTGGTGCGCCAAAGCCAAGCGCCTGGTGCAGATCGATGGCGTTCTGCACGATATGCTGCTTTGTCGTGAGATCGGGCGTGATGTTGATGGCGGCATCGGTGATGAAAACCGGCTCCGACCGCCCTGCCACCGCCATGACGAACACATGACTCATGCGACGCCCGGTGCGTAATCCGCTTTCCTGAGCCACCACACCATGCATGAGCGTGTCGGTATGAAGGCTGCCTTTGGCCAGACCATGCACCTCGCCACCATGCACAAGCTCGATACCCCGTTTGACAGCCAGGGCCGGCGTGGCGGCCTCGACAATGCGATGGCCTGCGAGCGAAAGCCCGGCCTCCTGCGCCGCAGCGCTGATAAGCGTCGAATCGCCCACCAGTACCGGCACCAGAATGCCACGCTCTGCAGCCTGGAGCGCGCCTGCCAGGGCATGCGCCTCGCAGGGCCAGATAATGGCATAAGGCACGGCACCAAGTGCGGCAGCGCGCGCAATCAGCCCGTTAAAAATGGTCCTGTTGGTAAACTGTGCCGCATCGGGTGCCACAGTGCTCATCGCTCGCTCTTTCCTGAAATGCGCTCGCCTGAAAACTCCCCTTTCCGCCCCTTTGCGGACGGGAGGGGAAAAAGCCCTCCTGGCGCGCCTTACTGCACGTCTTCCCAATGCGGGAGGAAACGCCTGCCATCGCGGGCCGCCATATCCTCATAGAGGCGATAGCGCTCCAGGGCTGACGCTTCGGCCTGATGCAACAAATGCTCTGCCTGCTCGGGATTGGTGCGCGAGAGCGTTTTGTAACGCAGTTCGCGATAGGCATAATCCTTGAACGGGATACGCGGGCGCGTTGAATCGAGCTGGAACGGGTTGAGGCCCTCCTTGCGCATGGCCGGATCGAAGCGGAAGAGCGGCCAGTAACCCGAAACCACCGCACGAGCCTGCTGCTTCATGCCATCGCGCATGTCGATGCCATGGGCAATGCACTGCGAATAGGCGATGATGAGCGATGGTCCGTCATGAGCCTCGGCTTCGCGCATGGCGATGAGTGCCTGTTCGGGGTCGGCACCAAGGGCGATCTGCGCCACGTACACATTGCCGTAAGACACGGCTTGCAGCCCCAGATCCTTGCGTGGCACGCGCTTGCCTGCCGCCGCGAATTTGGCCGAGGCCCCGAGTGGTGTCGCCTTGGAGGACTGACCACCCGTATTGGAATAGACTTCGGTATCCAGCACCAGAATATTGACGTTGCGGTCCTGCGCCAGAACATGGTCGAGACCGCCATAGCCGATATCATAGGCCCAGCCGTCACCGCCGATGATCCATACCGAGCGGCGCACGAGATGATCGGCAACCGAGAGCAGCATCTCGGCCTCGGGCTCCGTCGCGCCTGCCAGCGTCTTTTTCAGCGTGGAGACGCGCTCGCGCTGGATGGCGAAATCCCACTCGCTTTCCTGCGGCGCATCAAGCAGGGCCTGAACCAGATCGGGGCCGATACGCTCTTTCATCTGCTCGGCAAGGCTGCGTGCAAGCTCCGTCTGCTTGTCGATGGCAAGACGAAAGCCGAGACCGAATTCGGCATTATCCTCGAAAAGGGAATTCGACCACGCCACACCACGCCCTTCGGCATTGGCCTTCCAGGGATGGGCCGGTGTATTGCCCGCGAAAATGGCCGAGCACCCTGTCGCATTGGCAATTTGCAGACGGTCACCGAAAAGCTGCGAGACAAGTTTGAGATAGGGCGTTTCACCGCATCCGCCACAGGCCCCGCTGAACTCGAAGAGTGGCTCATAGAACTGCACACCCCTGATCGTGGTCGGGTTAACCTGGGTGCGATCCATCTCGGGCAGGCTCTCGAAAAACCCGATATTCTCGCGCTCGCGCTGCAACAGGGGCAGCTTGTCGGCCATGTTGATGGCACGTTCCTGCGTCTGCGGGTCTATGGCCGGGCAGTTTTCGACACAGACGCCACAGCCTGTGCAGTCTTCAACATAAAGCTGCAGGGTATAGCGGGAGTCGGGATAGCCCTTGGCATTGATCGGCGCCGATTTGAACTGGGCTGGCGCCGTTTCCAGACGCGCAGTGTCATAGGTCTTGGCACGAATGACGCTATGCGGGCAGACAATGCTGCACTGACCGCACTGGATGCAGCTTGCCGGTTCCCAGACTGGTACTTCGAGCGCGATATTACGCTTTTCATAGCGTGTCGTACCGCCAGGAAAGGTACCATCGACAGGCATCGCGCTGACGGGAATCAACTCGCCGCGCCCGGCCATGATTTCAGCCGTCACACGCTGCACGAAACCGGGTGCTTCGGGGGGCACGATGGCTGGCATTTCCCGGCTGCCTTCGGCACGTCCGGGCACCGTCACCTCATGCAACGCCGCAACCGCAGCATCGACCGCCTTGTGGTTCAGCTCGACGATCTTGCGCCCCTTGGCGCCATAGGATTTTTCGATAGAGGCCTTGATCGACGCCACCGCCTGTTCGGCAGGCAGGATTGCCGCCAGATGGAAGAAGCAGGTCTGGAGGATCGTATTGGTTCTCTGACCAAGACCGATGTCCTGCGCGACGCTGGAGGCATCGACGACATAAAAACGCAGCTGCTTGTCGATGATCTGATCCTGCACCTTGCGCGGCAGCTGGTCCCAGACCTCATCGGGCCCATAAGGGCTGTTCAGCAGGAAGATACCGCCCCTGTTTGCGGCACCGAGCAGATCACGCCGAAAAAGAAAGCCGAATTTGTGGCAGGCCACGAAATCGGCATGGCGGATCAGATAGGGCGCATTGATGGGGGCATTGCCAAAGCGCAGATGCGAGGCGGTTTCGGCACCGGATTTATGCGAGTCATAATCGAAATAGGCCTGGGCATAGCGCCCCTCTATCTCGCCAATGATCTCGACGCTGTTCTTGTTGGCGCCCACTGTCCCGTCAGCCCCAAGACCATAGAACAGGCAGCGTGTCGTGCCTTCGGGCTCGATGTCGAAAGCCTCGTCATAATCAAGGCTCAGATGCGTCACATCGTCAATCAGCCCGATGGTGAAACCGTTTTTCGGCTCGGGGCAGGCGAGTTCATCAAAAACAGCCTTGGCCATGCCGGGATGGAAGTCACGGGAAGACAGACCGTAACGCCCGCCAATCACGCGGGGCATATGAGGAAATCTTCCGGTCCCCACGGCATCTGCGATTACCGAGAGCACCTCGAGATGGAGGGGCTCCATCGGTGCGCCTGGCTCTTTCGTGCGGTCCAGAACCGCGATGCGCTCCACGCTGCGCGGCAGGGCGGCGAGAAAGGCCTCTGCGTCGAAAGGACGATAGAGCAGGATCTGCAAGGCGCCGATCTTCTCATCCGGGTTTTGCGCGTTGAGCCAGTTGGCCGTTTCACGCACCACCTCGGCACCGGAACCCATGGCGATGACGACGCGCCTTGCGTCTTTCGGCCCGTCGTAGCGAAACAGGCTGTAGTGACGGCCGGTCAGCGACGCAAACCGGTCCATCATTCCCTGCACGATTGCCGGTGTCTTCAGATAGAAGCTGTTTACCGCCTCGCGTGACTGGAAATAGGTGTCGGGGTTCTGCCACGTCCCCCGGATGAAAGGATTATCCGGGCTCAGTGCGCGAGCGCGATGGGCGCGCACCAGATCCTCATCGATCATCGCCCTGATCTGGTCGTCAGGCACAAGGGCGAGCGAATTATATTCGTGCGACGTGCGGAAGCCGTCAGTGAAATGAATGAAAGGCACACGCGAGGCCAGGGTCGCAGCCTGGGCGATGATCGCCAGATCATGCCCTTCCTGCACCGACGCTGCGCCAAGCTGGGCAAAACCGGTCTGGCGCACCGCCATCAGATCCTGATGATCGCCGAAAATCGACGATGCCCCGGCGGCAAGGGCGCGCGCCGCCACATGCACCACCGTCGAGGAAAGCTCGCCTGCAATCTTGTAGAGATTGGGGATCATGAGCAGCAGGCCCTGAGAGGCCGTGAATGTCGTGGTCAGGGCGCCGCTCTGCAATGCACCATGCACACAGCCTGCTGCGCCACCTTCGGCCTGCATTTCCTGCACGATGGGCACATTGCCCCACAGGTTTTTCACGCCCTCACAGGCCCAGCTATCGGCTGTCTCTGCCATGGGCGAAGAGGGGGTAATGGGATAGATCGCGCAGATCTCGTTCACGCGATACGCCACATGAACGACAGCAGCATTGCCATCGAGCGTGGTCATTCTGGCGCCCGAAGCGCCAGTTTCCGGAGCGGGCACGGCCTTGACGGTGCTTTCTGCAGTCTTGCGGCTCATTTTCATGCCCTCTTTTGTCGCGCTCATGCCCGCACCATGAATTTTGTCGGAGAAACCAGCTCGCCGATCCCGTCAGACGCTGTCGCGCTGCCTTCGGCTTCGGGCGTCATGGCAATGGCATGGCAGGGGCATTGCGCGGCACAATCGCCACATCCCGTGCACAGATCCGCCGAAACCGCATAGCCCCGCCCCTTGCCGAGGCGGGTGATCGCCTGTTCGGAACAGGCGGCGTAGCAATTATCGCATTCATAGCAATTGCCGCAGGAGAGGCAGCGCCCCGCCTCACGTCGTGCTTCGTGCTCGGCCAGACCGGCGATGATCTCTTCAAACCCAGACCGTCGGGCTGGAGGAAGCTCCACAGCCTCTTCACGCCCGGCCTCGAGCAAGGTGGGCATGTTCAGCATGTCGAATGTCACGATATCGCGCGGCTTTTTCTCGGGCAGAGCCTCGCCTTTAAGAAAGGCATCAATGGCACGTGCCGCATGTTTGCCATGCCCCGTTGCGGTGGTCATGGTGCGCGCTCCCGGCACACAGTCGCCGCCAGCGAAAATACCGGCGTGACCGGTCATGAAAGCGCGATCGACCTGCAGGACATCGCCCTTGCCGATGGCGATATCGGCAAATCCCGCGCAGAGAGAGAGATCGGCATGCTGACCAATGGCCAGAATGACCGAGTCAGCCGCAACAATTTCGGTGTCACCTGTCGGCGTGATGCTGCCATCAGCGCCAAGGGTGATCGTCTCGATCTCGACACCCTCGGGGCCGAAATGCCTGACCACACTGCAATAGCGAATGGTCACGCCCTCTTCCTGCGCCGCCTCGATCTCTTCGGACAGGGCGCTCATATGGTCGCGGTCGCGTCGATAGAACATGAACACATTCTGCGCGCCCAGACGTCTTGCCGTGCGGGCAGCATCCATCGCAACGTTGCCGCCCCCGATCACAGCCACCACCCGCCCAAGGTCGGGCCGGGCGCCCTCGCGCACCTGATGCAGCAGATCGATGGCCTCCATCACGCGGCGTTTTCCATCGACCGGCAGCGCCATGGTGAGCGCACGCGCCGCCCCTACCGCGATAAACGCTGCATCGAACCCCGATTGCTCCATCACACTGCGTATGTCTGTCACCGGCGCATTGCAGCGCAGCGAGACGCCCGGCATGGACAGAACGCGGTCAATCTCTGCATCAAGCACCGAAAGCGGCAGTCGATAGGCCGGAATCCCGTAGGCCAGCATCCCGCCAGCATGTGCGGAAGCCTCTCTTATCTCGACTTCATGACCAAGGCGGGAAAGGTGATAGGCACAGGCCAGACCTGCCGGGCCGGACCCCACCACGAGTATTTTCCTGCCCGAAGCAGGGGCAGTCTCGACCACCCAGCCCGCCTCCATTGCGCGATCGCCCAGAAAACGCTCAACCTCATGAATGGCCACCGGGGCATCCATATCCGCGCGATTACAGCCGCCTTCACAGGGATGATAACAGGCACGACCGTGAATGGCTGGCAGGGCATTTTCCTGTGTCAGCAGACGCCAGGCCGCCTCGTATTCGCCCTTTTCAGCCAGAGACAGCCAGCCCTGGATGTTCTCCCCCGCGGGACAGGCATGATTGCAGGGCGGCAGATAGGCAACATAGTCGGGACGCCGTGAGCGCAGGCTACCCACTCCGACACGCGTTCTTACATGGAGAGCCCTGTTGAGTTCACGCAGCTTCAGCGGCATCGGAAAGATCCATTCCCTCTTTCAATCCCGACTCAAGTTGATAACAATTATCAACCGAATCTGGACTTTGCGGCCATAAGAAAGGTCGCATTCCTGATAACCCCATAGTGGGCGCCCAGCATTTTCGGATCATTGATGCAAATCAACATTGTTATGTTTATCAGCAGGGCTGAGTAAATATTATCTTCCCGTACCAATTATTTCAAAAATATTTGAGATGATGAACTTTTCTAATAGTAATGTCTATTATTATATTTTTCATTTGCAAACAATAAGATATAATTATGGCAAGTAACAAAAAATACTTTCCACAGACAATTATATCCCTATAAGTATTCTATCGGAACCTATGATTTTTTATGGAAATTTTTCACATCCCCTCAACTGGCTGTTTTTTTACCTAACATTGCCCCGATGTCAGCCAGAAGAAGTTTATAGCCGCATATGATCTGGCCTCCCACGAGGGCCCCGGTCGTATGATATCTCACACAGGCAGGACGCATTATCCGCTCTGCGTCACTAAACAAAATCAGTCAGGCTGCACCATGGCCTTTGGCACCCGCGCAGCACAGCTCTACATACCGGCTTCGCTGACCATGGGAGGGTGGTCATACTTCCCGAAAAGGGTTGTAGAAATTTCCATATTTCAAGCCAGACGGCAAGGACATAACACGCCAATATAACAATGTCGCAAAAACCCCTGTATCTACACGCGGACTCTCTGCCATACAGACAAAACTATCCGGATAGACGCGTATTTCGATGCATAGCGTCGCCTCAAAGTATCGGCAACTGCCCGAAAAATCCGTTAATTTATTGTTCAGCCTCGCATTAAGTAGTACTCGCTATCGCAAAACCGTGATTAATATACAACATTCCGCGCCATTTCAGCGACATTAGCGCGAGACTTGTTTCGCCCCATCGGGAATAGGCAATAAATAACGTTTCCCAGATCACAAAACGAGCACAAGGCCAGATCGATGAAGCTTCCCGGACACGCAGCAATTCTGGGTATTCATCACAAGAAGATCGTTACATTCCTTGTCACTCTTCTGGCCGGAAGCACCGCGCTTTCTACCATTGCCGTTGCTGATACGGAAACGAAACATAATCATCTGAGTACAAAAAAACGCAATACGGCACACGCCCCTCATGACGCCACGAAGCAGGCCTCCGATAGCGTGGCCGTCAAGGCAGCAGCCCTTTCTGCTCCCGTAATGGCTCCACCCTCTGGCACAGAGACGCTTTACGTTACCGGAACACGACTCACACAATCGCGCCTCACCAATGTCATGGCCGGTTCGACCCTGAGTGCAGACCAGTTGCAGCGGCGCGGCTATCTCGATCTGGGCCTGGCCCTGCTGCGTGAAAATCCGGCGGTAAGTGTTGGCGACAATTCGCCTCTCGGCACCCAGAGCGCGTTCGGTGCGGGGCAATCCTTCGTCAGTCTGCTCAATCTCGGGTCACAGCGCACCCTTACCCTTGTGGATGGCATGCGTATGGGAGGCGGCGCCACTGCCTCGATCTATGGTGTCGGGCCGGGTTCCGAAGTCGATATCAGCGCCCTGCCGACATCATTGATCAAATCGATCGATACGCGTCTCGGAGGCGCTGGCGCCGCCTATGGCGCCGATGCCGTGGCTGGCGTGATCAATTACGAACTCGATGATCATTACAAAGGGGTCTCGCTCAACGCGCAGGGAGACTGGTCGCAGAAACTCGACAACGCGGCCGAGAAAATCGCCTTCAAGGCAGGAACAGGGTTCGACCATGATCGTGGCGGACTGGTTTTCGATCTCGAATACCGCAATCAGGCGGGTATGCTCGCCAGTGACCGGCCTGACAGTTTTGGCGAGAATGCCGTTATCTATCATCGCGCCGCGCTGGGGCAGAATTCACCCTATACATTCGTGCTCGGCCCGGGAACGCGCTATATACAGAATTCGCTGACAGGCATGCCCACCCTGACGGGGAATTACGGCGATCTTCCTGTCTACGGGGGGCTATACGGTGCGACCTATGCCGGGCTTGCCGATGCGGGGATTGCAAGCGCAAACGGCACACCTCTGGTTTTCAGCCAGAACGGCCAATCACTCGTCCCGTTCAACAGCGGCACACTGCTCAAGGGGGATAATGCGCTGGGTATCGGCGGTGACGGATTGGCCTTGCGCAATTACATCCAGATGCGCACGCCCTCTGACAGGCTCAATCTCACGCTTCTGGGTCATTATGATCTGACGGATCATCTCCACGCCACTTGGCAGGGCTGGTATGCCAGAGGCAGTTCATCGAACCAGGTCAATAACGGCACCTTCAGCAGCGCTGCCTTCAATGATGCCCTGACACCCAATAGTAATGGTCCGCTAAGCAGCAGCTATTTCACTGAAGGGGTGGTGAATGGCCCGCTCGCGCTGAGCACCGACAACCCCTATCTGACCAGTGCAGAAAGCAGCACCATCAAAAACGCCCTTGCCGCGAATGGTCTGCCGACTGACCAGTTCTATCTGAACCGCCTCAACCAGGATCTCGACACCGGCTATTACCGCACCACTCTGCAGATGTTTCGCTTTCAGGGTGGATTGCATGGTGATTTCAGGGCTTTGAACCGCAACTTCAAATGGAAGATCAAGGGCGAGTATACACGCTATACCAATGTGACCACCCAACCCTCTTTGGTCATACCCAATCTGGTCAATGCTCTGAATGCCGTGCGTGCCGCCGATGGAACGATCGAATGTGCACCCGGTTATGAAAGCGCCCCCATTGCCACACGCAGCGCCGTCTGCGCGCCCCTGAACCCGTTCGGCTATAACCAGATGAGCCAGGCAGCACGCGATTACGTGACAGCGATCTCGCGTTCATCAAACCGCAACACGCAGCGCGATCTGCAGGCTGAAATCAGTTCTACCGTTTTCAGGCTTCCTGCTGGCGATATACGCTGGGATCTTGGTTACGAGCACCGGCGCGAAGCCTATCATTTCAGTCCCGGCACTTATCTGAGCGGCTGGGAACAGGCAGATGGCACGGTGCTGCAATATGGCAATGATGCCGTCATTCCGGCCACGGGCGGCGCCTATCATACCCATGAGGGCTTTGGCGAACTCGATGTGCCGCTCGTCTCGCCCGGCATGCATGTGCCCGGCATCTATCATCTTTCGCTCACAGCCAATGGGCGCCTGACCTATAACAGTATCACCGGTGCCTATTGGACCTATATGGCGGGCGCATCCTGGTGGCCGATGCGCGATTTCGGACTGAGCGGCAACTACGCCGTTTCCGTGCGTAATCCATCTGTCGGTGAACTCTATTCACCACGTTCGACCACCTATGAGAGCGGAACCGACCCCTGCTCGAGCGCCAGCATCACGTCCGGCCCCAATCCGGCCCTGCGCGCCGCCAATTGTGCAAAGGCAGGCCTGCCCCGGAATTTCACGTCAAACTTCGAATCCTACTCTTTGCCGGGATCAACGGGCGGTAACGCGCATCTGCGCAATGAACATTCCAGAAGCTTCACAGGCAGTCTCGAATTTCGCCCCCATTTCATACGCGGTTTCGACATGAAGGCCTCGTTTGTCGATGTGAAAGTTGCCGACGCCATTACCTATCTGAGCGCCAGCAACCTGCTCGCTGCCTGCTATGATTCCGCCGATTATGACAGCAATCCGTTCTGCTCGACCTTCAAGCGTAATCCCTCAGGACAGATCACCTCTTTCCAGTCCGGCTATTATAATATCGCCAGCTATGAAACGCAGGCGCTTCAGACGACGCTTGATTATATCCTGCCTCTCAGACGCCTCGGCCTGTCCGATAATTTCGGCACGGTCGATCTGCAGGGCAATTACGTTCATTACCTCAAAAGCCAGCAGCGTTACCTCTCCACCACCTATCTGCTGGCGGGAAGCACGGCGTCGCCCAAGGATAATTTCACGCTCAACACCACCTGGCAGCGCGGCGCGCTCACGGCGCAATGGCAGACGATGTGGTACGGGCCGAGCCTTTTCATGCTTCAGGTGCCCTCCACACGTTACGAGGCCAATAAGCGCCCGGCCTTTGCCCAGTTCAATCTCTCGCTCGGCTACGAAATCACGAAAAACCTTTCAACGAATTTCGTGATCAACAATATCACCGATGCCCTGCCGAAAGATTCCGGCATCTACAACCTCACCCGTTACTATGAAGCCCTGATAGGGCGCAGCTTCCAGATGCGTATCGGCGCCAGTTTCTGACGCCGCCGCAAGGCAAACTCATGTGTCGATGGGGCGGTTCGGGCTTTATCCCCGGCGACGCCTGTCGACGCGATAAAAGATCAGCGAGGCCATCCAGGCCAGCACGAAGAGGCCGATCACGATAAAGCCGATCTGGTTGAAACTGTCACTCACCAGTGAAACGAGCTGCCAGAAACGCCCTTCGAAGCCGATCTTGTCTCCCAGCAGTTTCAGCGTTTCGATGCTGCCGATCCCGACAGCCACAATGACCGAGATCAGGGTGATGATGATATTGTAGCGCAGCTTGCGCAGTGGATCGACAAACGCCCAGCGATAGGCCCCGAGCATCAGCACGCCATCAGCCGTATCGATCAGGGCCATGCCAGCTGCAAAAAGCGCCGGGAAGATCATGATGGTCGCAATCGAGACGCCATGACTGGCCTGAGAGGCAGACAGGCCGAGCAGGGACACCTCCGTCGCCGTATCGAAGCCCAGACCGAACAGGAAGCCAAGCAGCACCATATGCCAACTTCTGGAAACGAGCCTGAAAAGCGGCGTCAGCAGACGGGCCAGCACTCCCCCCTTGGCCAGCAGCGCATCGATATCAATTTCCTCAACCGCACCGCCAGACTTCACATGACGCCAGGCACGCCAGGCGCCACGCAGCACGATGAAATTCGTTATCGCCAAGGCAAACAGAAAACCGGCTGAAATCAGCGTGCCGGTCACGCTGCCGATATCACGCCAGGCGCCAAAACGATCCTGCATCGCCTGAGACAGCAATGCCGTTCCCAACGCCGCCAGCACAACGATAAGAGAATGACCGATGGCAAACCAGAACCCGGTCAGAAGTGGCTGACGCCCCATCTGGATGAATTTGCGCGTTACGTTGTCGATTGACGCGATATGATCGGCATCGACTGCATGACGCAGGCCAAAACCATAAGCCAGCAAGGCATTGCCCAGCAGAAGAGGCCTGTCACGCAGCAGCAGGAAACTCCAGATCCACAAGCCCAGATTGGCCAGTATCAGACACAGGCCAAGGATCGAGATACGCAGGCGCAGGCTTTTCTCAGGCGGGTTTATCTCCCCGCTCACCATCGTCATGAGCGCGTCATCCCTGTCCTGTGGCGCAAGGGGCTTGCGAACGCGTGATTGAACAAAACCTCGTCTCCAGCTGCCGGATCGTCCCGTCCGGCTGCCACGGCAGCAAAGACGAAGGCAGGTCTCCTGGCTCGCGGGTCGTCATATCCTGCGCCTTCCCGGAAGCACGCTTCCAGTGGCCCGAGCAGGAACTCGCCGCTCACAGTTGCGGGGACAGCTGCCGCCGCAAGCCCGATCCTGAGCGGATCTGCCGGCCCGTTCGGCATTCCCTTTTCACTCGCTTGCGCGAGACCTTCGACAGAGACGGAAGTAACCACTCACAGCCCTGAAAGCCAAGCCAATTCCCCTGTCTGATGCGCTGTTTTCTGCGCTGCATCGCCATGCCCCTGCCTTCGTTGACAGAATTTTTCGCACAAAAAATCACGCAACCATCCCGCGGCTCGGCCTTTCTGAAACCATGCAGATCACCCGACCGTGAGGCCGGGGGTCCCCAAGAAAGGAGCTATTACGATGAGCCTTTATCGGACAATCAACCCGGCAACCGGCAAGACCGAGCGCGAATTCGAGCTTCACACCAAGGCCCAGGCCTTCGAGAAACTCGAGGCTGCCCACGAGTTCTATAACAGCGACTGGCGCCATCGCAGCTTTGACGAGCGCAAGGCCATTGTGCTGAAGGCTGCGGAAATCCTTGAGCAGAACAAGGAAAAATACGCACGCCTCATCGCCATCGAAATGGGCAAGGTATTGCCGGAATCCATCGCGGAAACCGAGCTTTCTGCAAAAATCCTGCGCTACTACGCCGAGAACGCTGAGAAATTCCTCGCTCCGCGCGAGATTGAGGTCGCCAAGGGACGTGCCACCGTGCTGAGCCAGTCTCTGGGTGTCATCTACTGCGTGGAGCCCTGGAACTTCCCCTACTACCAGCTCGCACGCGTTGCTGGCCCGAACCTGATGGCAGGCAATGTCGTGCTGGCCAAGCACGCACCCGGCGTGCCGCAATGTGCGCTCGCCTTCGAGGCCCTGTTCCTCGAAGCCGGGGCCCCCAAGGGTGCATGGACCAATCTCTTCATCGACAACGATGTGTCTGAAGAGCTGATCGCCCGCCCCGAAGTGCGCGGTGTTGCCCTGACAGGGAGCGAGCGCGCGGGCAGCGCGGTCGCCGCCCAGGCGGGCAAGGCGCTCAAGAAGACCACGCTTGAGCTTGGCGGTTCCGATCCGTTCATCGTGCTCGAAGACGCCAATCTGGATGAGGTGATCCCCAACGCTGTTGCGGGTCGCATGTCCAATAACGGTCAGGTATGCACAGCAGCCAAGCGCATGATCGTGCATGAATCGCTTGCCGACGAATTCGTCCGTCGTCTCTCCGATGCCATCGCCGAATTCCGCTATGGCGACCCGCTGGAACAGGGCGTGACCCACGGGCCGATGAGCAGCGAAAACGCCATGAAGCTGGCCCTGAGCCAGGTCGAAAAGGCCGTCTCCAACGGTGCCAAGCTGGTCGTGGGCGGTAAGCAGCTCGACCGCGAAGGCTTCTTCATGCAGGCAGCTCTGCTGACCGGCGTTACCAAGGATAACCCGATCTTCTACGAAGAGATCTTCGGTCCGGCTGCCATCGTCTACCCCGTGGCTGACGATGATGCCGCCATCGCACTGGCAAATGACTCGCCCTACGGTCTGGGTGGCTCGATCCATACCAGCGATGTCGAGCGTGGCCGCAAGCTGGCCGAGCGCATCGAAACCGGCATGGTGTTCATCAACGAGCCGACCGGCACCGCTCCCGAGCTGCCCTTCGGTGGTGTCAAGAATTCCGGCTATGGCCGTGAGCTTTCTTCGAACGGGATCGAGGAATTCGTCAATCACAAACTGATCCGCTCAGCCTGATTGATGATCCGGATATCAGGGGTTTTCACCCCTGATATCCTTTGCCACGGAACTAAACCTCACGTTTTCGCGATGAACACAAGCAGGCCGCGGGCCGCGCTTTTTTCCTTCTCCCGCACGAAGGTGTTCATCATGACGACTTTCCCCAAGCCCCCTTTCGACACCCCTCTCCAGGACCGTATCCCCGGTCAGACCGAGGCCATGACCCCGCTGCCTGATCATGGCGAAAACAGCTATGAGGGTTCCGGACGTCTGACGGGCAAGATTGCCCTTATCACGGGTGCCGATTCCGGTATCGGTCGTGCTGTCGCCATCGGCTTTGCCCGCGAAGGCGCCGATATCGCCCTCTCCTTCCTTGCCGAAGAAGAAAAAGACGCAAAAGAGACGGCGCGCTGGATCGAAAAGGCAGGCCGCAAGGCGCTTCTGCTCCCCGGCGATCTGAAATCACGCGAAATCTGCAAGACCGTCGTGGACGAGACCGTTGCTGCCTTTGGGCGCATTGATGTCCTCGTCAACAACGCTGCCTTTCAGGTCGAGCGCCTCGCCTTGGAAGATATCTCCGAAGACGAATGGGATAACACTTTCGCCACCAATATCGGTGCGACCTTCCGCCTCACACGCCATGCTGTCGCCCATATGAAAAGCGGCGCCTCGATCATTCATACGATCTCGGTCAATGCCGACAGCCCCAAGCCGCGTCTCCTGGCCTATTCAGCGACCAAGGCCGCCATCCAGAATTTCAGCGGTGGTCTCGCCCAGCTTCTCGGCGAGAAGGGCATCCGTTCGAACACCGTCGCCCCCGGCCCGATCTGGACCCCGCTCATCCCCGCGACGATGCATGGCGATCATGTGCATGAATTCGGTGCCGACACACCGCTCGGGCGTCCTGGCCAGCCTGTCGAGCTGATTGCCCCCTATGTGATGCTCGCCAGCGATGAAGCCAGCTACATCTCGGGCGCCACCATCGCCGTGACGGGCGGTACGCCGGTTATCTGAGTATCCGGGGCTCCGCCCCAAAATCCCGCCAAAGGGCCGTCGCCCTTTGGAAACCCTCTATCAGGGATGAAAGGGGCGTGCCCCTTTCCGGGGGGCGGGGCAGCGCCCCGCAAAAACCACGTTCAGCGATGGCCGTTGATCAGCTCGCTGGCCAGCCCGTCTTCATGATAGACAATCTTCAATGCTGTGATGATGGCGCTCGTATCCGTCGCGACCGCACGGTTATTGTTGATGTCGTAATAGAGATCGCCAGCAAGGCTGGGCAGATTACCGTCGAAAATCAGACCGACAGCCTTGCCCTCGCGGCTGATGACCGGCGAACCGGAATTGCCACCCACGATGTCGTTGGTCGAGACGAAATCGAGATGCGTCGACGGGTTGACTTCACCCTTGGCGTCGAGCCAGCGCCTGGGCAGGGCGAATGGCTCGCTGCCAGTAGCATGATGGTACATCCCGGCGAAATCGGTGAAGGGCGCCACATCGACACCGTTCTTGCGCCAGCCCTTGACCGTTCCATAGGAAAGACGCGGCGAGAACGTGGCGTCAGGATAGAGCGTATCGAGACGCCCATCAGCCTTGGCCTGAGCAAAGCGGGCACGGGCAATATCACCCTGGGCCTTGTGCAATGGCGCAGTGACCTCATTGCGCATCTGCTCACGCAGCGCGGCATAGCTTGGGTAAAGCTTGCGGACGAAAACGACCAACGGATCATTCGAGGCCTCGACAGCCTTCAGACCGCCCTTCCATAGCGCCAGACGCGCCGCCGGATCGCCCATTTTCGTGCCCTTGATCAGACGGGCAGCGAGTTCATCGGGGGCATCGTTGCCAAGCGCCAGGTGCACGAGCGCATCATCGGCGCCGATGGTCTGACGCAAGCTTGTCAGACGCAGTGCGAAGAGAGCGGTTTCGAGTTCGGGATAAAACGGCTCCTTTGCGCCAAGCGCCGTCTCGATCTCGCCAAGCTGCGCGTCATGAAACCCGGAATGACGCTTGGCGTCGGGCTTGCTGCGTTCGTTCGCGCCCTCCACCAGAGCCATGACATTATTGACCGCCCCACCGAAGACCATGCTCAGAGCGAGATTGCGCGTGAACAGATCTTTTTCGAGGGCAATGGCCTGATCGACCGCCTTGAAAGGCTCGCCATAAGCCGATTTTCTGGCCGGATCGGCGTCAATCCAGGCCTGAAGGTCAGCATCCTCTTTGGCTCGACGGGCAATGATATCGCTCGATTGCAGCGCCGATTGCGTGCCGGAAAAGGATTTCAGGGCGTTCTGGACACCGAACAAAATGTCTTCAGCCTGTTTGGCGTGCTCGGCGCTCTCGCGCCCATACTGCCACAACATGCCCTCGCGCACCGAATACAAGGCAATAACGGTCGGGTTGATCACGTCACGCTGAAAAGCGAGAGCCGCCGCCGGAAGGCCTCGCTGCGTGCGCCCCGGATTACCGGATGTGAAGACCAGATCATCCGCCTTCGGGCCTGCCGGGTCGAACTGCAGATAGGGCGTATGGACCGGCTTGCCGCCCTCATAGACACGCAGCATCGACAGATCGATATCATAACGCGGGTAATCGAAATTATCGGGGTCACCCCCGAAAAACGCGATGCCCTGCTCGGGCGCCATGACCACGCGCACATCCTTGTAACGGCGGTAGCGATAAAGCGCAGTCTGTCCACCATGATAGAGCGAGACCATGTCGCAGCGCCAATGGGCGTCATCGCCACCGACGCAGTCTTTGGTAAGCTTGCTTTCGACTTCCTGAAGGGCCGCAGCATAGGCCGCGCCCTGCTTGCCCTTTGTGGCGTCGGCTACGGGGCCGGAAACATCCTTCATCGTATCAAGACGGTCGAGTTCCATGCCGGGGCACTGACGCTCGTCTGCCAGATCCCTGGTCGTGAACCCGTCACGGAAATAATCGTGATCCTTGTCAGACAGGGCTGCGAGACAGGAATTGGCGCAGTGGTGATTGGTCATCACCAGCCCGTCGCCGGACACGAACGAGGCCGAACACCCTTCTGCCAGACGCGCCGATGACTGGACCACGTGCTGGATCCAGCTGGCATCGGGCGTAAAGCCATAGCTTTTCTGCAAGGCGGCTTTGGGAAGGTGGTCGAAGGTCCACATGCCTTCATCCGCATGTGCCGTGCCCGCAAAGGCGACAGCACCGACAAGCGCAGAGGAAAGCAGCAGCGGGGATCGTTTGAAGGACATGGCTCGAAACTCGCGACTGGATAATGATATAATGTATCAATCCATATCACGATGCGATTTGCAACCGGGCGAGAACGCATCGTCTTGCCGGAGTGCCGTCACCAGACCGCCGCCGCGACCCGCGACGGAATCCGGCGCCCTGATCGATCCTCTTTATATCGAGACCGCAACATTATGATTTTCCCTGTCACAGCAAGGGAAGAACTCCATGACAAATTCATGACAGCGCCGGAACGGGCAGACATGATGGCAATATCCTGCCCGCCCGACCCGATACCCGCCTGGAAAGAATGAAACAGTTTTTATAA
Source organism: Asaia spathodeae NBRC 105894 (assembly GCF_025994195.1). Taxonomy (NCBI): domain Bacteria; kingdom Pseudomonadati; phylum Pseudomonadota; class Alphaproteobacteria; order Acetobacterales; family Acetobacteraceae; genus Asaia; species Asaia spathodeae. The sequence goes on from NZ_BAPY01000002.1 coordinate 52,606, forward strand.
AGTAGTTACATGACGTTTCAGAATTTACAGGGGACCTTTTCCGTCATGGCCAAGGACAATGCGCCTTAATGACCATCAACAGAGGGCGCAGAATGATGCTCGTCTCGCTTTGAAATCACGCCGGACATGAAGCGAATTCAATTTATCCGCGACAAATGAGAGAATTCGCAAGTGCTTTATCATTCCTCTTCTCTCAAAATACGACGAAGCGGGAGTCAGGATTTATCGAGCCTTCGCGCCCTGAAATACTCTATCAAATACCGGAAATAATACGACATATTGCCATAAAAGCTTAACTTTACTCTGACAGCCCCAGTAACGCTTTTGCGACCCGTTACATCCAGAGACGTGTCGGAGAGACCGGTGAAAAGACTTGCCCTGTTCCTCGTTGCAACGACTGCCTGCACGCCATTCGTGAGCCGGAGCGCCGAAGCAGCCGCTTCTCCCGAGGCGCAGGAAGTCACCCAGAAAAAAGCCGACAAGGCGACCGCACTGACGAAGAAGAACAAATTCGTCAGACCGTCGGACGACGCCGAACAGGTGGTCGTGACCGGTACGCGTGAGAGCCACGTCAAGGCGCGTCAGAGCATCAGCCCTGTCGTCGTGATTTCGTCCAAGACGCTTGAGCGTTCAGGCGAACTCAACGTCGCCAATGCGCTGACACGGACCTATCCGTCCATCACCATGAGCGCACGCGGGTCGAACACGAACTCGCTCGTTTCATCCATCCAGATGCGTGGTCTGGGCCCCAATGAAACGCTGGTTCTGGTCGATGGCAAGCGCCGTCATTCCACGGCCAATATCGTGCAAAAGCCCGGCCCGCAATTTGCCTCCTCGGGCGTCGATCTGAACATGCTCGCGGGCAACATGATCGACCATATCGAGGTGCTCGAAGACGGTGCGGCGGCCATGTATGGCTCTGATGCCATCGCAGGCGTGGTCAACATCATCACGAAGAAAAAGGATCACGGCCTGACACTCAGCGGTCAGGGCGGCGCCAATGCCTATCTCGGCAGCGGTGAACAATACCAGCTCGACGCCGATGGTGGCTTCAAGCTTGGCAAGGATGGCTATGTCCATCTCGGTGCCCAGTTCTACCAGACGCAGCACGCCATCGCCTGGGGGCCGGACCACGCCCTGCTCGGCTACTGGCCCGCTGGTGCCGACACCAAGAATTATTTCGTGGGCGTCAAGCCCGGGTCAGAGAGCTGGCGCGGCCGCAAGACCGATTATCTGAGCACGCCCAAGGAAACGCGCGAGACCTTCGCCCTGAATTTCGGCAAGCCTCTTGCGGCGGGCGTCGAGCTTTATGGTCAGGCCACGCTCGGCTATCGCCATGCAGAAATGATGGCCTATAAATATCCCTATGTCGTACCGGCTGCCGGCATTTCCGAACTGCGTCCGATTACGGGCGATGACGAACTCGATTACGCTGCAGAGCTGGGCCTGAAGGGCGAGAATCTTTTCGGTTTCGACTGGAATCTCTCCACCGTCTATGGCGGCGATAATTCACGCATCAGCATTCGCGATGTCGTCAATCTTGGCCAGCTCGCCCGCACCGGCTATTCGCCAAGCAAGTTCTGGGATTACACCCAGAAAAACACGCAATGGACGAATAATCTCGATCTGCGTCGCGGCTTCAAGATCTGGTCCATGCCTGTCAGCCTCGCTTTCGGCGGTGAGCATCGTCTGGACTCCTACCAGATCATTTCAGGCAATCCGGAATCCTATCTCGATGGCGGCCCGGTCGAACATGCCGGTATTCCTCCGCAATCGGCTGGCACCTGGTATCGTAATATCTACTCGGCCTATGTCGATGCGACATTCCGCCCCACGCGCAAGCTCTCGATCGATGTGGCCGGACGGTATGAATATTACACCGACACCGACAACACCGAGAACGGCAAGCTTTCGGCACGCTACGATTTCACCAATCGTTTCGCACTACGCGGCACCATTGCCAACGGCTTCCGCGCCCCGACGCTTCAGGAATCGCATTTCAGCCGTCTGAACATTTTTGCAGGCACAGGCAGTGTCGGCGGTCAGCTTCCGGTTGAATCGGCCGCTGCGCGCTCTCTTGGTGCGCAGGGCCTGAAGCCGGAGCGCTCGGTCAATGCCAGCGCCGGCTTCACCATGGAGCCTGTGCGCGGCCTGCATGTCGAGACAGACGTCTATCAGATCAATCTGCGGGATCGTATCGTTCAGGGTGGCACAGTGCGCGGCGCTCAGGCGCTCGATGCCATCCGCTCCTTTGGCTTCGACGTCTCCCCGACGGCCACCAACGCTGCTGCCTCTTCAGCCTATTTCCTTTCCAACGGGGCGAGCACCCGCACCCAGGGTCTGGACATCAAGGCCGATTATCTTCTGCATCTGCATGAATACGGCAATGTGGCCCTTATGGCGGCCTTCAACCTCAACCGCACACGCCTGCATCACAACGGCATCTCGACCATTGGCAAGCCGCTGCTCAACGACCAGACCATCGGCTACATCACGACCGCAACGCCCCGCAGCAAGATCATCCTCAACGCGCTGTGGACCATCGGCAAGTGGGACGTGAATATCCGCCAGAGCCGTTATGGCGAGACCACCAACATGATGACCTATCAGGACTGGACGCCTGCCTCGGCTACCTGCCCCGGCGGCGGTGCGCTGCGCTACTCCACGACCTGCTTCGGCCAGTTCAAGAACACCCCTCGCTGGCTGACCGATCTCGAGATCGGTTACAAGATCACCTCGCGTGTCCATGCGACGATTGGCGTCAACAACGTGTTCAACGTGCGCCCCCGTCGTCTGCCCGGCAATCTCGTCCCTGCCGGTGGCTCGATGTATGACCAGTTCTCCAATCAGGTGCCGTTTACCGGCGGCTATTATTTCGGCCGCATCAGCGCCAGCCTCTGACCTGCTCCCTTCAGCGGTCTGATGAAGCCGGGGGTGGAAACACCTCCGGCTTCATGCGTTCTGACGGCACGGTTTCCCCCGGCAGCACCGTGTGTTGACACGTCGGCCTGCCGCGCATGATCCTCTGCGCCGCAGAGCGATCTGCCTCATAAATCAGGAGAAAATCCATGTTCAGCCATATCGTGATCGGCAGCAACGACCTCGATGCCTCGAAGGCTTTCTATGACGCAACGCTTGGTGCGCTGGGCTGTCCGCCTGCGCAGGTCGATGGCAAGGGTCGCCTGCTCTATGTGCATGATGGCGGCAGACTGGTCGTGACCAAGCCCATCGATGGGGCGCCTGCCTGTGGCGCCAATGGCGGCACGATCGGCTTCTCCGCCAGCTCGCCGGAAGCCATCGACGCTTGGCACAAGGCCGGTCTGGCGCATGGTGGCGTCGCGATCGAGAACCCGCCTGGCCCGCGCGAGACCCCCATCGGCACGCTTTATCTGGGCTATCTGCGCGACCCCTCAGGCAACAAGCTTTGTGCCCTTCACCCGATGGGCTGAACCGGTCTTTGCGCTTCTGCTGCCTGCTGCGGCCCATCGGTGAAAAACCGGGCATAAAGCAGCGGCAGAACGAGCAGGGTCAGGAGGGTTGACGTGATCAGCCCTCCAATCACGACAGTTGCCAGAGGCCGCTCTACCTCGGCCCCTGCACTGGCAGAAAATGCCATCGGGAAAAAACCGAAACTCGCGACAGAAGCTGTCGCCAGCACCGGACGAAAACGCGCCTTCGCTGCCGCGAAAGCAGCCTCGGCGGCCGCCATGCCCGCATGGCGAAAATCGCGTATCTGGCTGACCAGCACCACGCCATTGAGAATGGCGACCCCGAACAGGGCGATGAAACCGATTCCGGCGGCGATGCTGAAAGGCAGCCCTCTGAGTGCGAGGGCATAAATCCCCCCTGTGGCGGCAATGGGCAGGTTGATGAACACAAGCAGTGCCGCGCGCGGTGTGCCAAGCGCCAGAATCAGAAACACGAAAATCAGGAGAAGCGCGATCGGCACGACCATGCCCAGACGCTTCATCGCTGAGTCGAGATTGCGGAACTGCCCCGCCCAGGTCAGGCGATAACCCGACGGCAGAACCAGCCCTTTTGAGACTTTCGCCTGAGCCTCAGTCACGAAGGATTTGACATCGCGCCCCCGCACATTGGCCTGCACGACCACGCGGCGGTGCAGGGAGTCCCTGTCGATGCGGGCATTGCCCTGCTCGACCGAGAAACGGGTGACATCCTTCAGCAGAACCCAGCCTCGCCCGTCTTCACGACGCACCTGCAATCCGCCAATGCGCTCGGCGGAAGCCGTTGCCCCCTCGCGATAACGGATCTGCGTCGGCACCAATGCATTATCCAGAATAACCGGCCGACCGATATGCCCGCCAATGGCCTCGATGGTCGCGAGAATTTCCGGTACGGCAACACCCAGACGTGCCGCCGCATCGCGATTGACGTCGATATGCAGATAGGGAACAGTCCCCTCGCCCTGTTGGGCCACATCGGCTGCGCCGGGAATGGATGCGACCATACCAACGACCTTGCCCGCCAGCTTGTTGAGCAATGTCAGGTCATCGCCATAGATCGAAATGGCAATCTGACTACGTACCCCGGAGAGCATGTCATCCATGCGCATCTCGATCGGCTGTGTCCAGGAATAGGCCGCATCGGGCAGATCATGAGATAGCCTGCTGCTCATGGCGGCAACCAGCTTCGCCTGAGTCATCTCCGCCCGCCACGCGCTGCGCGGCTTGAGAAAAACGAAACTGTCGGTCTCGTTTGTCCCCATCGGATCGGTTGGAATGGCAGAGGTGCCGGTATTGCTCACCACTGTTTCCACCTCGGGAAACTCGCGCAGGATCTGCTCCTGCCTCGTGACGGAACGCAGCACGGTGGGCAGCGAGGCACTCGGCAGCCGCATCGATGTCACGACAAGGGCGCCCTCTTCCAGCTGCGGCACGAATTCGCCCCCAAGACGCGACGCCAGAAGCAGGGCCAGCACAAACACCGCCCCTGTCGTCATGAAAACAGTCTTTGCATGTGTGGCACACCAGGCCAGGGCGGGTTCGTAGACGCCGCGCAGCCGGACGACGAGACGCGTCTCCCGATCCTGGCGGGCATGACGCAGCGCCAGAGCCGAGAGAACAGGCACGACCACAAAGCAGTACATGAGCGAGGTCAGCAGCCCCATGATAATGGTCTGCGCCATCGGCCGGAACATTCGGCCCTCAACCCCCTGCAGGGTGAGTATGGGCAGATAGACCATGATGATCACGAAAATCGCGAAGCTGACCGGACGCAGCACTGCGCGCAGCGTATGCACGGCAAGGCTTTCCAGCGTCTCGCCTTTCTCATTCCGGCTGCGCTCGACCATCAGATGCTCGACGACAACCAGAGAACCATCGACGATCATGCCGAAATCGATAGCGCCAAGGCTCAGCAGATTGGCCGATATGCCAAACAGGCGCATGCCGACAAAGGCGGCGACGAGCGACACCGGAATAACCGAGATGATCACCAGAGCGGCCTGCCAGTTACCCAGCACGAAAAACAGCGTGATGAAAACCAGCGCCGCACCGAGCAGGAGATTTTCCTTGATCGTATGCACGGTCTCATTCGTCAGGGTCGATCGGCTGTAGAAAGGCTCGAGTGTCACACCCGGCGGCAGGGAGCGGCTTATATCCGGCAAGGCCCGGTTGATGGCAGCGAGCGTTGCATTCGAGCTTGCGCCTTTCTGCATCAGCACCACGCCATTGACGATCTCGCCCTGGCCATCACGCGTCACCGCACCGAGACGCAGTCGGGCGCCCAGGGACACCGCCCCCAGATCGCGCAGCCGAAGCACGACGCCATTGGCGCCCATCGAAACCGGGATGGAGGCGAAATCGGCCAGAGATCCTACCAGCGCCCGCCCAACCACGATCTGCTGCTCGGCCTGCTGCGCAATCCACCCGCCCCCGGAAGAGGCATTATTGCTCTCGATGGCCGCATAGATACGCCCAATGGGAATGTCATGGGCGCGCATACGGGCCGGGTCGAGTGTCAGTGTATAGGTTTCCTCCGCCCCGCCATTGACGTTGACCTCAGCCACGCCTGGCACAAGCCGCAGCTGCGGCGCGACCGACCATGTCATCAGGCGATTCAGCGCCAGAGGGGAATAATGCTTATCCCCCCTGATCTGGATCTGCATGATCTCGCCCATACCCGTGGCGAGCGGCCCCATGGAGAGGCTGACAGGAACGGCAATACTCTCACGCGCCTTCTGCAGCCGCTCATTTACGCGTGTCCGATCCAGATCGAGATCGGAATGCTCATCGAATTGCAGATAGACAACCGAAACGCCCGTGCGCGAGACAGAACGCAGGTCCACGAGATCAGGCAAACCGGTCAGGCTGGCCTCGAGCGGAAAGGTGATCTGCTTTTCGACCTCCTCGGTGGCAAGGCCGGGTGCGGTTACAGAAACCAGAACCTGCTGGGGCGAGATATCGGGCACCGGCTCTACCGGCAGACCGGGCACGACAAGGAGCCCTGCCAGAACCAGCAAGGTGCAAAGCGCCAGAACCGCCAGTTTGTTGGCTTGCAGAAATTGCCACATGGCCAGGTCAGTCATCCGCCATGGAGGAAAGCAGCGCCATGGATTTCAGCGTGAAACTGCCCTCGCCCACGATCTGATCGCCTGCATGGACCGCCCCAGCAATGACGGCGCTTTCCTCATTCTGCTCGATGATCTGCACCTCGACCGGCAGGAAATGCGTTGCGTCACGACGCAGGAAAACCACGTCGTGACCATCGATCTGCTGGAGTGCAGCCCTGGGCACGATAAGCCCCTTGCTGCCCGCGCCGCTCTGAAACAACGCGTCGAGCATCATGCCCGGCCTTATGGAAGCAGGCGGTTTGTCGAGCGTGCAGACCACCCGCACCAGCCCAGTCGACGGGTCGGCAAGACCGGCAATCGTCCCGATCCTGGCAAGGAAAACGGGTGATTTCTCCTGCCCTGCGAGACGAAAAATTGCCTCTGCCCCGGTTGCGAGCTGGGCCGCATCCTCAGGCGAGATATCCGCCACCAGCCACAGGCGTGAAAGATCGACCACGGTCACCAGATTATCGCCTGCAGTGACATCAGCGGCCACAGCCGTGCGCACGGTCTGCACAACGCCATTGACCGGGCTGATCAGGTCTGAAGCCTCATCCTGCACGACCCGCTCCGTGACCGAGGTGAACTCCTCTGTCTGACGATGATCGAGCGTTGCCAGATCGGCCTGACGCGCTGTCACCAGGCCGCGCTGCTGTTGCAGCACCATCCGCCGACGCTCGAGCTCTCCGGTCGAGACGGCACTGCCAGCGAGCGCCAGACCGCGCTTGTAGAGAAGACTGGCTTCGGCCTCACCGGCACGGGCGGAGTCGAGGGCCGCCACGACCTGTTCGCGCTGGAGATGAAGCTCATGCAGGGAATGATCGGTGTAGGAAATCAGCCTCTCACCCAGCGCCACGCGCTGGCCGGGCGTCACATGCACTGCGGTGATCTTGCCACTTCCGGCCGAATGGATATCGATCACCCGGCTGGTATCCGCATCGACACGCGCCATGGCCGCAATCTGATGGAAAAGCGTGCCCTGAACGACAGGCAGAACAACAACATGCTCGTTGCGCTGGGCCTCTGACGACAGCTCGAAAACATGACGCCAGGGCTCATCGGCCCTAGCCTCGGGCACGACAAGGGCGCCAAGCAGAAGCAGGGCGCCCGAGATCAGGACCGGTGAGAGCGAAAGCCGCATCCTGCGCGTTCCTGTCAAAGATATTTCACGAGACGGGCGAATTCCTGCACGGCATCTTCACGGGTGATGCCGCCATCGGCCATAGCCTCAACAATGCAGTGTTCGACATGATCCTGGATCAGGCTGCGCTTGGCATTGCGCAGCGTGTTCTCGACGGCCTGTATCTGCTGCGCGAGATCAGCGCAGCTGCGATCGGCCTCGATCATCTCGAGAATGCTCTCGAGGTGACCACGAGCCTGTTTGAGGCGAAGGGCAATCTGCTTGTGCTTCTGAACGCTCATGCGATCCCCTATACCCTAGGGGGGAGGGTATAGGGAAGCAGCATTTGCGATATCAGCGGTAGTCAGCCCGCTGTTTCGACCACAACGATTTCAGAATCCTCATCAGCGAGAATCGTGAGCGGCCCTTCATCGCGAATGGCTGCGCCATCGCGTGGCTTCAGCGCCAGATCACCGAGCCTGACCGCCCCGGAGGCCAGAACGGCATAACCCGACCATCCCGGCTCGAGCGCCCAGGAAAGCGTCTCGCCACGCCTGATCGTCGCGGCCTTGACGCGCGCCGTGGCATTGATCTTCAGCGCGTCCTCGTCACCTGCCACACCGGAGGCAAGCGTCACCAGACGATTGTCGCGTGCCTCGACCGGGAAAGGCCGGGTGCCCCAGGAGGGCGCGTGACCGCGACGGTCAGGCATGATCCAGATCTGGAACAGCGTTGTGGTTTCGCTCTCCAGATTGGCTTCGCTATGCACGATGCCCGTACCCGCTGACATGACCTGAACCTGCCCCGCCTCGGTGCGCCCCTCATTCCCCAGGGAATCCCGATGCGAGATAGCCCCGCGTCGCACATAGGTTATGATTTCCATGTCGCGATGCGGATGAGAGGGAAAGCCGCTATCGGGAGCGATCTCGTCATCGTTCCAGACCCGCAGCGCCCCCCAGCCCATGCGATCGGGGTCATGATAACTCGCGAACGAGAAATGATGGGCCGCCTTGAGCCAGCCATGATCGGCATGGCCCAGAGAGGCGAAAGGACGATAGTCGATCATGAGAAAATCCTTTTCCTTTGATGCGCTCACCATAGGAAAACCGGACAGAGTCAAGATATAGAAATAATGGAAACAGATCGGTTCCATTTCATGACAACACGCCTGCCGGATTTCGAAGCGCTTGCCATCTTTGCCCGCATTGTTGAGCTGGGGTCGTTCAGCGCTGCGGCCCGCGTTCTGGGCCTCTCGCGCCCGACAGTCTCGAAGGCGATAACCCGCCTCGAACAGGCGACAGGCACGTTCGTCTTCAACCGGACCTCACGCAAGCTCGCCCTGACCGAGACCGGTCATCGCGTTCTGGCTCATGCCACGCGCATTCTGGGAGAGGGCGAGGCCGCCGAAGCCGAATTGCGCCGGGCCGTTCACCACCCACACGGCCTGCTGCGGATCACAGCCCCCATTTCTTTCGGGCTCAGCCATGTTGCGCCGCTCCTGCCGGATTTTCTGGCGCGGTTCCCTGATATTACCCTGTCGATCACTTATACGGATGAACAGCTAGACCTGATTGAAGGCGGGTTCGATATCGCGGTCAGGATTGCGGCTCATGCCCCTTCATCACTGCGTGCGCTTCGCCTTTGCCGCATCCCCCTGCTGCTGGTCGCCTCGCCCGGCTATCTGACCCGGCATGGGCGGCCGTCTCATCCCAGAGATCTCAGGCAGCATGAGGGTTTTCTCTATACGAGCAATCAGGCTGGCAATTTCCTGCGCATGAGCTGCGAGCGCGAAACCCTTCAGGTCGAACCACCCAGAACGCGCTATAGCGCCAATAATGCCGAGGCGTTTCTGCCCGCCCTTCTGGCGGGGCACGGTATGGGCATCTTTCCAGAATTCATGATTGCAGCCCCGCTTGGTGACGGCAGGCTGGAAACCGTGCTGCCTGACTGGCGCTTTCCCGAAACCGAACTCAGCCTGCTGACGCCGCCGGGCCGCTCTCACCCGGCGCGGGTCTCGGTTTTTCTTGACCATATAGGCAATATATTACGAAAAAAACCATGGATTTAATCCAGCCGATTTTACTCAAAGGGGGGCTGATTTCCTTCGACCACAAGTGCTAATATCAACTCTGATTATTTTTGATAGAATAGAGAACAGAAAACCATGTCGACAAACCAGAAGGGAGAAGTTTCACCCAGCTTTGCTCTCACGCGGCGCATCGCAATGCTTCGCAAGAGTCAGGGGCTTAGTCAACAGCAACTTGCCGATGCGCTAGGGGTCTCGCGCTCTGCTGTTGCTTTTTGGGAAACAGGCCGCGTCGGTAGTCTGCGTAAATACATCCCCAAGCTTGCTGTTCTTTTCGATGTATCGACCGAAGCCTTTCTGACAGGCATGGTCGAAGAAGATATCCCGGCTGTTCTCACCCCGGATGAAGACGATCTTCTGCGCCTTTACCGGCAACTCGACCCTGAACTGAAATTGACTGCGCAAAAATGGATGGAGCGTCAGGTCCATAAGCAGGCGACGGCAAAACAGGCAGAGGAAGGCGACAGCGCCATCTGATAGAGCCGGGGTCATGGGCAAGGCGGAGCGCCTCAGTCCGCCAGCCGGGTGACCTTGCCCTCCCGGTGATTAGAGCGGCTTGCCGTTGCCCGGCCCCGATCCATTCACACCGATGAACGAAAATGGATCAGACGACCTCACGCGTGGACGATTCATCGCGCCCGCGAAACCGCCTCTGATAATGCGCGTCATAGAGCGCGCTCTCTCTCGCCATGGATGGATCGAGCGCGCGGCCCACCAGAATGAGGGCCGTGCGTGTCTCGGGTTCGACGGCCATGATCGCAGCAATCTCGCCAAGTGTCGCCTCGACGCAACGCTCATCCGGCCAACTAGCGCGGGCAACAACCGCTACAGGACAGGTCGGGCCATAAAAGGGGAGTAGGCGCGTCACCACCTCATCGAGCCTGTGTATGGCGAGATGGATGGCAAGGGTCGCGCCAGTTGCTGCAAACGCCTCCAGCGTCTCGGCCTCCGGCATCGCTGATGCCCGCCCCGAAATTCGGGTCAGCACCAGACTCTGCACCAATCCAGGCACTGTCAGTTCCCGCCCAAGAAGAGAGGCAGAGGCTGCATAGGCCGGCACACCCGGGGTCAGTGTGTAAGGAATATTGTGCCTGTTCAGGCGCGCCACCTGTTCAGCCACGGCGCTGTAGATCGACAAATCGCCCGAATGCAGACGGGCAACATCCAGACCGTCATGATGGGCCTGAACGAAAATGGCCTCGATCTCGTCCAGACAAAGCGGCGCCGTATCAACCAGTCGGGTTTGGGGTCCACAAAAACCCAGAACATCACGCGGTATGATCGATCCGGCGTAAAGGCAAAGCGGCAGTCGTGCCAGCAGGTCACGCCCGCGCAGGGTCATGAGATCGGCGGCCCCCGGACCGGCGCCGATAAAATGCACGGTCATGCAGCAGACATCTCGGTAGCGATCGCTGCAAAGGCACAGGTCACCCCCTCTCCGGCGATACGCGCCCCCAGAAGCTGCGCATGCGGGCCCAGTGCCGCCAGCGCGCAGCCCTCGGCGATCGAGCCGAACCCCATGGTGATACGCGCCCGTTCGGAATGGGTAAGACAACGCGGCTGGGCCGAAGCCAGCGCCAGAAGATCGACAATGGCAATCGGCAGGTTGAAAAGCTGGGCAACAGCCTGGACCGCAGCGTGATTCTGCCTGAAGGGCGGCACGGCAAAACTCTGGGGCAATCCCCAACGCTCGACAGCCTGCTGTACCACCGCAATCATAGCCTCTGGCGAGGCATCGAGCTTGCAGCCCAATCCCCCGATAATCATGTTTTGACAGCCTGATACTGGGTTACTGTCATAGCGGGCCTGAATCCAAACACATTTCCTATCGGTCCTAGACGCTCTACGCCGATGCGCGATAGCGCACCGCCCCACGCTTGAAAAGCCTGGAAAAGCCTCTGCTCACCCTCGAGCGTTACAGCGTTAGCCACCAGACGACCACCGGGTTTCAAGGCAGACCAACCCGTTTCGAGCACGCCCGGCACACCAACACCCCCACCGACAAACACAGCGTCGGGCGGCGGAAAACCGGGTAGCGCGCAGGGCAGCGCCTGCTGTTCCACGTGAAGCTCCGGCACTCCCAATGTCTCGGCATTACGCTGAATGCGCGCTGCACGCGCCGCATTACGTTCGACGGCAAAGGTACGATTGGCGGGGTGGCGCAGCATCCACTCGATACTGATCGACCCAGACCCAGCCCCCAGATCCCACAAGACCTGCCCCGGATGAGGGGCCAGGGCTGAAAGCGTGACAGCACGGATCTCCTGTTTGGTGATCTGCCCGTCATGCTCGAAAAAATCATCCGGCAGGCCGCTGCTCAAGGGGACAAGCCGCGCCCCGGCTTCGGCCACGATCTCGACCGCCACCATATTGAGACGGGCAACAGGCTCCGGCATTGCCTCGCAGGCGCGCAGAGTGCGCAGGCTTTCGCGGGGGCCATCGAGGGCCTCAAGCAGATGCAGCCTGCTCTGGCCGCATCCACGTTCGGTCAGAAAGGCCGCCACCCGGGCGGGTGTCGTCTCGTCAGCAGAAAGCAGCATCAATCGCGCATTGGGCTGAAGATGCGGCACAAGATGCGAAAGCGGGCGCCCACACAGGGAAACGACACTGATATCCTGCGCCGACCAGCCCAGTCGGGCGCAGGCAGCGGTCAGGCAGGAGCGCCCGGGCAGGACATTCATCGCCTCGCGCCCAAAATGCGTGACAAGCTGTGTTCCCGCCCCGAAAAAGAACGGATCGCCGGAAGCCAGAACAACCACCTTCCTGCCCTCATACCGTTCGAGCATCTGCATGGCCTGCGCATAGGGCGAGGGCCAGCACTGCTGCTCGGCGTGGCTTTTCCCCTCGATCAGGGCAAGATGACGCCGCCCCCCCATGATGAAGCAGGCTTCGGCAATTGCCCGTTGCGCCTGCCGGGAAAGCGCCTCAAACCCGTCTTCACCAAGCCCTATGAGGGTAAGCCAGGGCGTGGCGCCTGAGTGAAAAGCAAGAGAAGGCAAACGATGCAGATCCTGATCCTTGGAGGAACGAGCGAGGCACGCCAGCTTTGCCAGGCGTTGGAGTCTCGGCGCGATCATCATATCATTTTTTCATTGGCGGGGGTCACAAACTCGGCACTTCCCGTCCCTTCTGAAAAGCGGATCGGCGGATTTGGTGGCGTTGACGGGCTCACGACCTATCTCGGCGCCAACCGGATCGATGCGGTCATTGACGCCACCCATCCTTTTGCCGCGCAAATGAGCCGCCATGCTGTCGAAGCCGCAACGCGATGCGCCCTTCCGTTACTGCGTCTGTCCCGACCGGCATGGAAGGCGCCGCCAGGGGCACGCTGGCGGCATGTCGACAGCATCGACGCGGTACCAGCCGTTCTGGGTGAAACGCCTCGCTATGTCTTTCTCACCACGGGGCGCAAGGACCTCGCCCCGTTCATGATGACCCCGCACCGCTATCTCCTGCGCAGCATCGAAACGCCGTCCTTGCCTCTGCCGCCTCGCACAACCCTGATTCTGGCGCGGGGGCCCTTCTCGCTTGATGACGAGATCGCGCTTATGACGCAGCACGGGATCGAGTGTCTCGTGACGAAAAATGCCGGCTCGGATGCCACAGCTGCCAAGCTCGATGCCGCAAGACGGCTCGATCTTGAGGTAATCATGGTCGATCGCCCTGCCTTGCCGCCTGCGCAGGAATGCGAGAGCGTCGAGGAAGCTCTCGACTGGGTTGCGCAGAATGCGCGTCAGGGAACCCGACGCAGCGTATAGAGCCAGGGGATCTGGCCCGGTCGCTCTATCTGCTTCGTATGGGCGCAACCGATCAGCACAAGCGTGCTCATATCGGCGCTTTCCCCTCTCGCCTGAGACAATGTCGTGCTCAGCACATGCTCGGTGGGACGTCCGATCGCACGCGCGAATACAACCGGGATCTCTCCCGGCAGCACGTCGCGCAGCGCTGCCAGGCCTAGATCGAGCTGCCCCGGTCGCGCCAGAGAGCGAGGGTTGTAGAGCGCGATCACAAGCCCCGCCTCTGCGGCAAGGCGCAGACGCCTGACCACGACGTCCCAGGGCTTGAGATTATCGGAAAGAGAGATGACACAGAAATCGCCGCCCAGAGGCGCACCGAGCCGTGCCGCCGTTGCCAGTACCGCGGTCACACCGGGAATGACCCTGATATCGATCGCACGCCAGGCCTCGGGCCCTTCAGCCACGGCCTCGAACACGGCGCTGGCCATGCCGAACACACCGGCATCACCACCAGAGACCACCACCGGCACCCGCCCCTGCATGGCAAGCTCCAGCGCATGGCGAGCGCGGCCCAGTTCCTCGCGATTATCGGTCACATGGGGCACGGCCTGATCTGCTGCGCCAAATACCACAGCCCGCGTGACATAAAGCCCGTAACCGAGCAGATCGGTCGCCTGTGCCAGAGCCTCACGCGCTTCCTGCGTGACCTGGCCTTCTGCGCCCGGCCCAAGCCCCACGATAAAAAGACGAAATGTCATCGGGCGCGTTTGCGGCCGGGCACCAGCACCATCGAGAAATAGGGGGCCTTTTCCGGGGCCTGATCGAGCGGCAGACAGATCTGGCCGCTCTGCGTGCCACGCTCGACATAGACCGCCTTTTCATCCCGGCCGCTTCGATGCAATGCCGCACGCACCTTCGCGAAATTCCGGCCTAGCTTCATGATGACATGCGCGTCGCCCCGACCGAGCCAGTGCGCGAGGCTCTCTTCATCCAGTGTGGCAGGCAGCACGCTCAGCACGTCATCGCCATGTACCATCGGCAGGTGCGCCGCCGACCAGCAACCGCTCATGCCCGAAATTCCCGGTACGATCTCACAGCGATAGGCGGGGCTGAGCCGATCGAACAGATACATCGCCGAACCGTAAAGGAAGGGATCGCCCTCGCATAAAAGAGCGACCTGCCGCCCCTCAGCGAGCTCCTTCGCGAGATCCCGGGCACAGGAATCGTAAAAAGCCCCCATCTCGGCGAGATAGCGCGGGTCTTCAACCGACACGCCGGTGGTGAAGGGGTAGTCGAAGCGCAGCTCATGCGCATTCCGGGGGATATGCCCGTCTGCAATCACACGCGCATGTCCGGGTCGGCCGCAGGCGGCAAACCACGCCACCACATCGGCTTCCGCCAGAAGACGCACTGCCTTGAGAGTCAGTAGTTCAGGATCACCCGGCCCCATGCCGAGGATGCGACAGACACCGCTCATTCTGTCTCGCTTGCGAGTGCGTTGACGCAGGCAGCCGCCATGGCGCTCCCCCCCAGCCTGCCGCGAACGACGACCCAGGGAATTTCGTTGAGCACCGCCAGAGCCTCCTTGGATTCTGCCGCACCGACAAAACCCACCGGCATGCCGATGATCGCCGCCGGGCGTTTGCCGCCACGCTCGATCAGCTCGAGAAGGCGAAAAAGCGCCGTCGGGGCATTGCCGATGGCCACCAGTGCGCCATCGAGATCATCCCCCCAGAGATCGACCGCGGCTGCCGAGCGCGTATTGCCAATGAAAGTAGCCACTTCAGGCGTTCGCTTGTCCCGCAGGGTGCAGATGACCTGATTGGCCGCAGGCAGCCGGGCACGGGTCACACCATGCGCCACCATTTCCGAATCACACAAAACCGGCTTGCCCGCGAGGAGAGCGTTTCGCGCCGCCGGGACAAAATCAGGCGAGAAAGACAGATGACGCGTTACCTCGACCATGCCACAGGCGTGGATTACCCGCACGGCCACACGCGACTGATCCGGCGTGAACCCGGAAAGATCGGCTTCTGCCCGTATCGTCGCAAAGGATCGTGCATAGATTGCCGCCCCGTCGCGGATGTAATCATAGCTCCCCTCGGTCATGGGCGGCTTTCTTCCTTCCTGTCTTTCCCGGCGGGATCGTCCCGATGCAGACGCCTTCGCACGTCCTCGATGCCAAGGCCAGTCTCGACCGGCCGGTCAGCCACTGTGCCATTCCAGATGAGATCATAACCTGTCTCGCGCGCGACGAGGGTCACATTGCTCTGACCGCGCGAGGCACAGCCCTTCGCGCAACCCGATACATGCAGACTGCGCCCCAGAAGAGCCGGGGCAAGAGACAGCGCATCCTTGCGGGTCGGGCTGAGCGCCTGATGACAGCTTCCCTCACCGGGGCAGGCAATCAACGCACGACGCAGATCCTGCGGGTCGCTCATCAGATCGGCGGCTTCAATCCGGCTTTCCAGAATCAGACCACGCCATGGGGTAACCCGCGTCGTGGCGCCTGTCGCTGACAGAAGGGCACAGCTCTGGCTGCTGATTTCGCCAAGAACGGCTTCCACCCCGAAACAACCCGGAAGAAATGCCCCCATGAGCGCAGGTCTCCTGCCGGTGAAAGGCGATGCCTTGTGCAGTGCCCTCCCCTCCATCCGTTGCCTGCAAGACGCTTCGAGACACTCCATCACAAGGGCAACAGCCCCTTGCCTGTCTGTCGCCTGAGATACGGCACCATGATGGAGCACCCATGAGCCGCTTTCATGACGCAGCATCACGTCGGCGCGCATGGCGCCCGACGGCACGAGCCCTCCCCCATCGACAACCACGCCGAATTTCTCAGGGGGATGCCAGTCGAAGCCCGATGCCGTGACGGCCGCCTCGATTTCACGCGCCAGAGCCAGCGTGTCAGGAGCGCAGGCAGGGTCACGCCCCGCCAGAGGAGACATGAAAAGCACGCGACGCCGGGATTCCCGCTGCGGGTCTGCAAGACCCAGTCCTGCCTCGGCCGCCTGCAGCGCAAAACGGCGCGCCGCTTCTTCCTGAAAGCCACGCAATTGCAGATTGCCGCGCAGGGTCAGGGTGATGCGTCCATTCCCCTGTCGCGCTGCCATTTCAGCCAGAAACGACAGCTGCGCCGGGCTCAGCCCCTCAAGATCGGGCGTGACACGCACGAGCCACCCGTCATGGGTCTGCATGGGGGCATGAAGGCTCGGGCACCAGCCTTTTCGCATCGGGTTACGACTCATCCCCGCCTGATAGCGCCCAATGCAGGATCGTGCTCACAAAAAAAGCTGCATGCCTTGCGACATGCAGCTTTCTCTATGCCTGCAGAGGCAGAACTGACTCAGGGAAGCTGGGTCGGCGCTGCAACTGGCAGAGGCGAAGCAACGATCAAGGCCTGGCTGTGCTGCACCAGAGTGCTGGGGCAGATACCCAGTAGAATGGTAGCGCAAGCCAGAACCGTGATCAGCGCGGCATTCACCGGCGTCGGCGACGTTACCTCGGCATGAGACTCGCGACCGGCTGGTGCCGGAGTCAGCATGATCAGGATCAGACGCAGATAGTAGAACAGGCCGATCGTGCTGCTCAGGATAAGCACGAGAAGCAGAAGGGTCTGATGCGCCGATACGCCAGCTGCCACGATATAGAACTTCGCGAAGAAGCCGACTGCGGGCGGAATACCAGCCAGCGAAACCAGCATGACAGACATTGCCAAGGCCGCAGCGGGCTTGCGACGGAACAGACCGTGCCATTCGCGGATATCCGTACCCTGCGGCAGAACACCGTTCATGATGGCGAATACGCCAATGGTCGAGATCGCATAGGCCGCCAGATAGAAAGCAGCCGACGCCACGCCAAACGGAACCGGCGACAGGAAGGCCACCAGCAGATAGCCCACATGCGCGATCGACGACCCTGCCAGCAGACGGCGCAGATCGGTCTGCACCACGGCCATCAGGTTACCACCCAGCATGCTGAGAATGGCCACGATCAGGATTTCGTTGACCTGTGCGCTGGGCACACCGAGATTGACGGACGAGAAATAGCGCAGCATCGCGGCGAAAAGCGCGATCTTCGAGGTAACCGCCACAAGAGCTGCCACCGGCACCGAGGTGCCTTCAAGCACATCGGCCAGCCAGAGATGAAACGGCACAGCGGAAAGCTTGAAGAACATACCTGTCAGAACCAGGATCACGCCCATCGTGCCGATAATCGGCTCGGGAGCATGCGACAGATCCGGAACAGCGAAGCGCAGCGATCCGGTTTCGGCGTAGATGAGTGCGAAGCCGAAGACCATCGTGGCCGATGCCACACCGGAGAGCAGCAGATATTTCATCGCGGCTTCACCGGCATCCAGACGCTTGTTCTGGAAGGCGATCAGACCAAGCAGGGCAAGGCTGAGCGTTTCGAGGCCGAGGAAGAACGAAATGAAATGAACGGCGCCGGTCATGGCAACACCGCCCAGCGTCGCCAGCGTCAGCAGCAGGAAATACTCGCTGTTGACGGTCGGGTCAGCGCTGATCGCGCCATGGCGCGACATCAGAACGATGGCAAGCACCGAGAGAATGATCAGCGCACCGGCAAAGGAGGCCCATGTATCGGGCGCAAAAAGCGGCAGCGCCCCATTCATGAGAAGGGCTGTCGGCATCATGATCGAAGCCAGGGCGGCTACGAGCACGATGACGCACAGAATGGCATCACGGGCGACATGGCGCCGCCAGGAGATGGCGGCCAGCTGGACCAGGCTCCCGAGGCAGAGCACCAGCACAGCGTTGGGAAGGAACGAGAAAGACATTACTGTGCCTGCTCCTGAGCGATGCTCACGACATGGGGGCTGGCAGGGACTGAAAGATTCAGAACCGGCTGCGGATAGACACCAAGCGCAAGGAGAAGAAGGGCTGCCACACCAAGAACGGCGATATGCGGCACGGAGGGCGCACCAAGCGGAGCGAGGCTTTCGGTCTTCTTGGGGCCATAGAACACACGAAGCATCATCGTGAGCGAATAGATCGACGAGAGAACAAGGCCTGCTGCTGCAAAGAACGTCATGACATGGCTGACCTGCCATGTTCCCATCAGCACAAGGAACTCACCAACGAAGTTCCCCAGGCCCGGCAGGCCGAGCGACGCGGCAGCGAAGAACATGGCGAGCGCCGACAATTGCGGCATGGCAGGCCAGAGACCACCCATCTTCGACATGTCACGCGTGCCCAGACGCTCTTCCAACAGACCGGCGATCACGAAAAGCGCGCCAGTGCTCAGACCATGCGCCACCATCTGGGCGATAGCGCCCTCCATACCGATGCGCGTGCCAGAAAACACACCCAGCAGAATGAAGCCGAGATGGCTGATCGACGAATAGGCGATCAGACGCTTGATATCGTCCTGCGCCACAGCAAGCCATGCGCAGTAGAGGATACCGACAACGCCAAGCGTCATGGCAAGCGGTGCGATATGCGCCGATGCCTGCGGGAACAGCATGACCACGAACCGGATCAGACCGTAGCCACCCGTCTTGGCCAGAACACCTGCAAGCAGAATGCTCACCGCGGCCGGAGAGGCCGCATAGGTGTCAGGCAGCCAGGCATGGAAAGGCACCATCGGCAGCTTCACCGCAAAGGCGATGAAGAAACCAAGCATCAGAACCGGTGCGATCGGTGCGATGAGGGCGGTCTGCGACAGGGCAAAGTAATCGAAGGTGATCACGCCCGTGCGCTGCTGGTTGACGATGACCAGGCCAAGGATGGCCAGAAGCATCAGCAGACCGCTGCCCTGCGTGAACAGGAAGAACTTCAGCACGGCGCGCTGACGACCGGCATCGCCCCAGATCAGGATGAGCCCGAACAGCGGCAGCAGCATCAGTTCCCAGAAGAAGAAGAACAGGAAGAGATCGGTCGCCATGAACACGCCGTTGATCCCGGCCACGGTGGCCAGAAGCAGGCAGTGGAACAGCCCGGCACGATCGGCGACGTTCCGCGCGCTGAGCAGCACGCAAGGCAGTGCGATCACCGCGTTCAGCCAGAGCATGACGAGGCTCAGCCCGTCGAGATCGAACCGTACGTTGATACCGAGCATCGGTACCCAGGCCATGGAGAAATGGGCGAACCATCCTCCCGCCCCGGCACCAGCAGCAAAGCTGCTGATCGTGATCTGGGCGAGGAGCACCACCATGAGAACAAGGGTAATCAGGGAAGATACCCAGGCGGCGCGTGAAGCGCCCCGCAGCCCGACAAGCCAGGCTGCGAGACCCCCGATGAAGGGGATAAGTACGAGAGCGGGAAGTGCAAACATCATCATACCGCCAGACAAAGAGCTGCAACCGTTCCTGCTGCGATCCAGCCGGCATAGCGACGCACCTGGCCGCTCTGCAGCTTCGCAACAGCATGTCCGCTGCCCTGCGTCAGGGCTGCAACCAGATCATAGAAACGATCGATGAAATCACGACGGTTCAGGCGCGCAAGCACCATGAACGGCCGCACGAAGACCCAGTCATACAGCGTGTCGAAACCCCAGTCGGCGCGCAGCGTCGCGATGGCAGGGCTTTCGGCAGCAACCGGTGCTTCGCCCTTGGGGCGCCACAGCGTCCAGGCGATGGTCACACCGGCGATCGGCACGAGCGAGCCAAGAATGAGCAGGCTGGTATTATGCTCTTCAGGCAGTGCGCCCAGAACAGGCGCCAGCAGGTTGGAGAAGATATGCACGTTTGCAATGGCATCCGGCATTTCCATCCAGCCACCGCCGATGGCCAGAACCGACAGGATTGCCATCGGGAGCGCCATCGCCAGACCTGACTTGCCATGAGCATGGGTGCGATGAGCGCCCCAGAACACGATGAACACGCAGCGGAAGATGTAGATGGAGGTCAGGAAGGCGCCAAACAGCGCACCCGCCCAGAAGATCGGGCTCAGATCATAGGCGCTGCCCAGAATGAGCTCCTTGGAGAAATACCCGGCCGTGATGAGCGGCAGACCAGCCAGAGCGGCCGATCCGGCAAGGAACGCAGCAAACACCCAAGGCATGTCCTTGCGCAGACCACCCATCTTGAAGATGTCCTGCTCGTGATGAACACGCAGAATGATCGATCCTGCCGCCATGAAGAGCAGCGCCTTGAAGAAGGCGTGGGTCACGAGATGGAACATGGCTGCATGCCAGGCGCCGCAACCGAGCGCCAGATACATGTAGCCGAGCTGGCTCATGGTGGAATAGGCGAGGATACGCTTGATGTCTGTCTGGACCAGAGCGCTGCCAGCGGCGAGCAGAATGGTCACGAAGCCGACGACTGCGCAGGCCAGCATGGCCAGCGGCGTCATCACGAACAGACCATGCAGTCGGGCCAGAAGATAGACACCTGCCGTGACCATTGTTGCAGCATGGATGAGCGCCGAAACAGGCGTCGGGCCTGCCATGGCGTCAGGCAGCCAGGTCTGGAGCGGCACCTGCGCCGATTTGGCCATGGCGCCACCCAGCAGCAGGAACATGCCCAGCGTCAGGGTGCGCGGAGCGGCATGGGGGCCAACAGCCAGAAGCGTCGGAATGTCCAGAGAGCCGACGGCGGTCGCCATGAGCAGCATGCCCAGCAGGAACAGCGCATCACCGACACGCGTGACCACGAAGGCCTTGCGCGCTGCGATGGCATTGGCCTGTTCGCCATACCAGAAGCCGATGAGGAGATAGGAGCACAGCCCCACGCCTTCCCACCCGATGAAGACGCCCAGCAGATCGGAAGCCAGAACCAGCAGAAGCATGGAGGCCACGAAGAGCGTCATGTAGGTGAAGAAGCGCGCGATATCCTCGTCGTCATACATATAGGCGCAGGCATAGACGAGAATGAGGAAGCCAACGCAGGAGACGACCAGCATCATGACCAGCGAAAGCCGGTCGAGGGTCAGCGCGATCTGGGCGTTGAAGGAGCCGACATTCATCCAGTTCCACAGCACGACGTGCAGCGAACCGAGCGAATTCGGGCCAGAGAGAAAGCTGTAGGCCGACACCACGGCAAACAGGGCGCAAAGCCCCATTCCGGCGCCGACAAGCAGCGTCGTGGCCCGTGCGGGCAGCTTGCCCCCGGTCAGCATCAGGATGATGGAGACCGCAAGGGGGCAGAGAATAACGAGCGGAAGCAGCGAAGCCACGAGACTAACCCCCCAGACGGTTGCCGGTATCGGCATCAAGCGTGGAGCGTCCGGCAGCATGCATGCGCAGGATGATGGCCAGACCGACAGCGGATTCCGCTGCGGCAAAGGCCACGACCATCATGAACATGACCTGGCCATCCGCCATATGCCAGCGATTGCCCGCCGCGATAAACGCGAGGCATGCGGCATTGAGCATGATTTCGGTCGACATCAGCATGAAGAGCAGGTTGCGGCGCACGAGAACGCCCAACGCTCCGAGTGAAAAGAGAATGACAGCGACAATGAGCGCGCCATTGGGATCGGCAGCAGTCATATCAGGATTTCCCTCCGATCCGGCGGCCGATGTGATAGGCGCTTACGAGACCTGCCAGAAGCAGGAACGAGGAAAGCTCGACGGTCAGGATATAGGGGCCATACAGCGTCAGACCGACCGCCTTGGGGCCGATTGGCGCACCCACCGTACCAACGGCCATGGTGTTATGGCTGACGCCATAAACCAGCAGACCCATCAGCAGCAGCGAGATCACGCTTGGGCCGATCCAGGCGCCGCCTGCAAACCAGCCTTTTTCACGAAGCTGATCGGGCTGGCCGAGATTGATCATCATGACCACGAAAACGAACAGGACCATGATCGCGCCGGCATAGACGATGATCTCGAGCATGGCCGCGAAAGGCGCGCCCAGCTCTTCGAACATGCAGGCCAGAGCCAGAAGCGACACGACGAGATAAAGCAGGCCGTGAACGGGGATGGTGCGGGTAATCGCCAACGCAGTCGCGCCGATGGCGATCAACCCATAGAGTTCAAGCATGATATTCATGATCAGGGCATCAGCGCATGAATGTCGACAGGCTTGGCTTCATTTTCGGCTTCACCTTTATTCTTGCCCGGGATCTTAAGCCCCGAAACATTATAGAAGCTGTAATCATGTACCTTGCCGGGTCCGCTGATCAGGAGGTCTTCCTTCTCGTAAACCAGGTTCTGGCGCACATATTCGCTCATCTCGAAATCGGGCGTGAGCTGGATGGCATAGGTCGGGCAGGCTTCCTCACAGAAACCGCAGAAAATGCAGCGTGAGAAATTGATCTGGAAGAATTCTGGATACCAGCGCCCTTCCTTCTCGCCTTTCTGAAGGCTGATGCAATCCACCGGGCAGGCCGCGGCGCAGAGATTGCAGGCCACGCAGCGCTCTTCACCGCTGGGATCGCGGGTGAGAACGATACGGCCGCGATAGCGGGGGGACAGGTAGGGTTTGACGTCCGGATACTGCACCGTTTCATTGCGATGAAACATGTGCAGGAACGTCATCCATATAGTGCGGAGAATACCGAGCATGGCGCGCCCCCTCTCAGACGCCCGCGCGCAGCAGAATGACCGCGCCGGTGACCAGAATGTTAAGAAGAGACAGCGGCAGCAGCACCTTCCAGCCGAAGGACATCAGCTGGTCGTAACGCGGACGGGGGAGTGCTGCACGCAGGAGAATGTAGAAGCAGATCAGCAGGAAGACCTTGATCGCGAACCACAGGAAGGGCGGCAGGAACGGGCCATGCCAGCCACCGAGATAAAGCGTGGTGATCAGCGCCGAGCTGAGCGCAACACCGGCATATTCAGCCAGATAGAACATGCCGAATTTCATGCCCGAATATTCGGTATGAAAACCGGCGCCGATTTCGTTTTCGCCTTCAGGGAA
This sequence comes from Asaia spathodeae NBRC 105894, assembly GCF_025994195.1. Lineage (NCBI taxonomy): Bacteria > Pseudomonadati > Pseudomonadota > Alphaproteobacteria > Acetobacterales > Acetobacteraceae > Asaia > Asaia spathodeae. The sequence goes on from NZ_BAPY01000002.1 coordinate 75,946, forward strand.
ATCGAAAGGCAGACGATGCGTTTCGGCGATACCGGCCAGCAGAAAGATCACGGCACCGAGGCATTGCGGGATGATGAACCAGCAATTGGTCTGCGCTTCAACGATATCACGAATGCTGAACGAACCGGCCGCCATGACCACGCCCATGACCGAAAGACCCATGAACACCTCATAGGAAATCATCTGGGCCGCGGCACGCATGCCACCGAGCAGGGCGTATTTGTTGTTGGACGACCATCCGGCGAGAACCACCGAATAGACGCCAAGACCCAGCATGCCGAAGATGAAGAGCAGGCCGACATTCAGCTCACCCGCCACACCCCAGATGGGGGTGATGGGCACGACACCGAAGCAGAGCAGAACGGCCAGAAAGCCGATGATCGGTGCGACAAGAAAGACCGGCTTGTCCGCAAAAGGCGGAATCCAGTCCTGCTTGAACAGCATTTTCATCGCATCGGCGATGACCTGAAAAAGGCCGAACGGGCCGACGCGGTTGGGGCCGGGGCGATCCTGGAACACGCCGAGCAGGCGACGCTCCAGCATGGTCGAGACCGCTGCGACGCCGAGAACGCCAAAGACGGTCACGACGATCACAAGAATTGGCCACACGATGGGCATCATACCGCGCTCTCCGTTCCAATACGCTCGGCAGGCGCCGTGATTTCAAGAGAAACCCAGCCCGGTGCCGACCAGGAGCGGGACACCATATGCGGCGGGCATGTGGCGACACCTTCGGGCAGAGAAGGATCAAACACGGCATCGACCGTGAAGACCTCGCCATTCAGCGACAGACGTACTTGAGCACCCTTGGCCACGGCCCCACCGATACGCACCACCGCAGGGGCGGCGCGCTCGGCGATCGGCTGGGCCATCATGCTCATTTCATCCGTACCGAATACGCGGGCTTCCGGCAGAAGCATGAACTGACCGGCGCGAGGAGCAAAAGCCGACGGCACGTCCATGGCGTAGGAACCAGCCGCGTTGGCCACCCCTTCCACCAGACGCACGCCGCAATCGCCACCGCGCATCTTGCCACCGATTTCCTGCTGGAAGCGGTTCAGCGACTGCTCGGAGTTCCAGCCAGGCACCTGATAGAACGGCACGAGCGTGCCGGGCATGTCAGTGCTGTAGGAGCCTTCCATGGTGGAATGCAGCGGTGTGTCGGGCGAGCTCGGCGGCGGAATGTCGCGAACACTGATATTGGCACGAATGGCCGTGCGTCCGCTGACGCGATGCGTCTGGCTGCGCAGCGGCGTACCTTCGAGCTCATAGTCCGAACCCGGTGCCGCCTCGGGGATGCGGGCGAAAACCGGCATCGTCGTCGCGATTTCAGCGATCAGATCATCCAGCTTGCCCCAGGGCTTCACGTGGCTGAGGCCAGCGGCCTGCGCCATATCGGCAATCCAGCGCCAGCCTGCCTGAAGCGGCGCATCAGGATAGACAACCTGGAAGAAGCGCTGGGCGCGACCTTCGGCACTGACAAGCGTGCCATCCGTCTCGGAATAGGCTGCCGAGGGGAAGGTAACCTGCGAACGAATGGCCGTTGGCGTAACCGAGTGATCGAGCACCACCAGATTGGCGGCACTTTCAACCAGCGCATCGAACCGCGCGCCATCAAGGCGGCGGCTCAGATCGTTTTCGAGAACGATCAGCGTGGCATCGGCAGAGCGGGCAGCGATCGTGTCGAGCGAGAGCCCGTCCATAAGCGCGAGGCCCATGGAGTTGGCTTCCGGCAGGACGAAGCTGATGAGCGGCGTCTTGCCCTTGGCGGCCAGGGCAGAAGCGATGTTCGCCGTTGCCTGAAGCAGCGCTGCGGAAGCGTATTGCAGGCCCGAGACCAGCAAGGGCTTCTCGGAGGCCAGCAGGGCTTCAGCAATAAGCGAAGCGGAAGCCGCCTCGGCCTCGGTGAGACCGGCCACATCGGGAGCCGACGCGTCGATGCGATGCGCAATGGCAAAGCCGAGACGCGCGGCATCTTCCGGCATGGCACGGATGGCGTCCTGCGCGAAACCGTCCAGATCGGTCACGGTGGGCGATACAACGAAGAGCGGCGAGATCGTGTCCTGACCCAGCGTACGCACCGAAGCGTCCATCCAGTGAGGGACACGGGCCTGATCAGCCGCCTTGTTGAAGGCCGTGCGCTTGATCTGGCGCAGTGCCAAGCTCATGCGTGGTGAGGTTGCCGAAACATCCTCACCCAGGATCAGGGCGCCGTCAGCGGTTTCCATCTCATGCATGGTGGCGATGCGCGCCGGGCCAGCGGCCAGAAGCGACACGGCGAGCTTGACGAGGCTGTGCTGCGGCTCGGCCATGCCGGTCGAGAAGTTCTCGGCACCGACGAGCTTGCGCAGGGCGTAGTTGGATTCCAGCGAGGCGCGCGGCGAGCCGATGCCCACCAGCTTGCCCGAAGCCGCGATCTTGCCGAAATGATCCAGCGCGGCCTGGGCCGGTACCGGTGTCATGTCGCCATTGATCACATAACCAGCCGAACGCAGGCGCGTCGGGGCATTGACCCAGCCATGACCGAAGCGACCGCGATCGCACAGGAAGTAGCGGTTCACCTCATCATTATAGCGGTTGAGCGTACGGCGAACCTTGCCGGCGCGCTCATTGATGATGGTGTTGCAGCCTGTTGCGCAGTTGGAGCAGACGGACGGCGCGCCGCGCATGTCCCATTTGCGGCTGTACATCTTCGAGAACGGCTTGTCGGTGAACACGCCGGTCGGGCAGACCTCGATGAGGTTGCCGGAGAAGGGGCTCTCCAGCGTGCCGCTCTCATGACGTCCGAAATAGACATTGTTATGCGAGGCAAACACGCCCAGATCCTGGCCGCCCGCATAGTCACGATAGAAGCGCACGCAACGATAGCAGGCGATGCAACGGTTCATTTCGTGCTTCACGAAAGGACCGAGTTCCTGATTGTTGTGGGTGCGCTTGTCGAAGCGATAGCGACGCTCGCGATGACCGGTCATGACGGTCATGTCCTGAAGATGGCATTCACCACCTTCTTCACAGACCGGGCAGTCATGCGGGTGGTTCGTCATCAGCCACTCGACCACCTCGCCGCGGAATTCCTTGGCTTCGGGGTCTTCAACCGAGATGATCGCGCCTTCAGTCACCGGCGTCATGCAGGCCATGACGATACGACCGCGTGTGTCGTCCGCATTGGCATATTGCTTGACCGCGCACTGACGGCACGCACCGACAGACCCGAGTTCCGGGTGCCAGCAGAAATAGGGCAGGTCTTCCCCTGCCTCGAGACAGGCCTGCAGAAGGTTCACGTCTGAACGTGCTTCAACCTCGCGGCCGTCGATTACGATTTTTGCCATCGGGCCGTTCCTCCTACGCCGCCTGCCCTGCGGCGCCGCTCTCTGCGGTGCCGGAGGCGGGCTTGCTAACCATTCGCTGGAAATCCTCGGCGAACATCTTCAGACCGCTGGCCAGAGGCGCGATCGCACCCGGTGCATGGGCACAGAAAGTGCGCCCCATCGGGCCGATCAGACGGGCTGCGTCATGGAGGCGATCGATATCCTCCGGCGTGCCGCGCCCTTCCTCAATGGCAATCAGAAGACGCTCGACCCAAGGCAGGCCGTCACGACAGGGCGTGCACCAGCCACAGGATTCCTGCGCAAAGAAATGCTCTAGATTGCGGATCATCCCGATCGGGCTGGTCCGGTCATCGAGCAGGATGGCCAGACCCGTGCCAAGGCGGCTGCCCGCCTTTTCCGGCGTCGGGTAGTCCATGATGATGTCAGCGTGCTCGGCCCCGAGGAATGCGGTCGAGGCACCACCGGGCAGGAAGGCACGCAGCTTGTAGCCGTCCTGCATGCCGCCTGCACACTCATTCAGGATCACGCCGAGCGACGTGCCCAGAGGCAGCTCGAACACACCCGGACGCTTGGCACGACCACTGACACCGTAAAGCTTGGTGCCACCATCGACGCAGGCGCTCAGCCCCAGATACCACTCTGTGCCATTGGCCAGAATATGTGGGATATTGCTGAAGGTCTCGATATTGTTCACGACCGTCGGCGCGCCCCACAGACCACCGATCTGGGGGAAAGGTGGCTTGGCGCGCGGGTTGGCGCGACGGCCTTCCAGCGCCGTGATCAGGGCCGTTTCCTCACCGCAGATATAGCGCCCGGCAGAGGGATGGACATGAAGATCGAAATCGAAGCCCGAGCCGAGAATGTTCTCGCCAAGGAAACCGGCCTCACGCGCCTGGATGACCGCCTGCTGAAGGCGCTCCAGACCCAGATGATATTCACCACGCAGGAAGATGATGCCGTGCCGTGCCTGGATGGCATAGGCCGAGATGATCATGCCTTCGATGAGCTGAAGCGGATTGCCTTCGACAAGGATGCGATCCTTGAAGGTGCCCGGCTCCATCTCGTCACCATTGGCTACGATATATTTGAGGCGGTCCTTCGAGGATTCCTTGGGAACGAAGCTCCATTTCATGCCGGTGCTGAAACCGGCGCCGCCGCGTCCGCGCAGCTTGGAATCCGTCACCTCGGTAATGATCTCGGCGGGGCTCATGCCGAGGGCGCGACGCAGGCCGCGCCAGCCACCCTTTTTGTCATAGCCTGCCGGATCGAGTGGTGTCTCGCGATCGACAAGCGCCAGAAGCGGCTGCTTTTCGGGGTTCAGACCAGTCATCACTTCTTCCTCGCCCGAATGTCGTCAATGATGCCGTCAATGTCTTCCGGGCGGACAGGACCGAACAGATCCTTGCCGACCAGCATGGCCGGGGCGTGGTCGCAGTGACCGAGGCAGACGATGGGCAGAACGGTGAATTCACCATCCGGCGTCGTCTCGCCCATTTTCACGCCCAGCTTCTTGCACAGGCGTTCGCGTGTCTGTTCAGCGCCCATGATGTAGCAGGAGACGGAGTCACAGAGCATGACCACGTTCTTGCCGACCGGCTTGCGGAACAGCAGGTTGAAATAGGTGGCAATCCCGTCGAGATCGGCCTGGGACATGCCCAGGATGCGTGCCGTATGGGCGAGATGCGCATCGTTGATCCAGCCGAAACGCTCCTGCACGAGGCGCAGCGCCTCGATGGCGGCGCCACGAGGGTGATGCTCGTGGGCGGCCATGTCGATGAACGTATCGACGAGGTCCTGAGGGAGTTCGGCGTCCTGCGCCGTAAGTTCAGCGGTCGACATCGGCCATCACAAAATCGATGCTTCCGATAATGGCGATCAGATCGGCAATCATGGTGCCGCGTGACAGCATCGGAAGCTGTTGCAGATGAATGAACGACGGTGTGCGGATACGCGTCCGGTAGGACATCGTGCCGCCATCGCTCACGAGGTAATACTGGTTGAGACCCTTGGTCGCCTCGATGCAGGAGCGCACTTCGCCCTGCGGAATGACCGGCCCCCAACTGACGCCCACGAAGTGATGGATGAGCGTCTCGATGTCATGCATCGTGCGCGGCTTCGGCGGCGGCATGGCCAGCGGATGCTCGGCCTTGTAGGCCCCGCCCGGCATGTTATCGAGGCAGTAGCGGATGATGCGCAGGCTCTGGCGGATCTCTTCGATATGCACCGCAGCGCGATCATAGCAATCGCCGTTGACGGCAGTCGGAATATCGAAGTCGATCTGGTCATAACCAGAATAGGGCGCCTTGCGACGATAATCCCATTCCAGACCCGTGGCACGCAGCCCCGGCCCCGTCACACCCCAATCTACCGCCTCTTCGGTATTGTAGACGCCAACGCCCTTGGTACGGGCCTTGAAGATCGGGTTCTTCATGACGAGTTCGTTGTACTCGTCCAGACGCTTGGGCAGATAATCGAGGAAGGCGCGAACCTCGCCATCCCAGCCCTGCGGCAGATCCATCGCCACGCCGCCGATGCGGAAGAAGGCCGGATGCATGCGGAAGCCGCAGATCTTTTCGATGATCTCGAAAACGCGCTCGCGATCGGTGAAGATGTAGAAGACCGGAGAGAGCTGGCCCAGATCCTGCACCATCGTTCCGTAGAACACGAGATGGCTCGAGATGCGGAAGAACTCGGCCAGCATGATGCGAATGAGCTGAGCGCGCGGCGGCACGGTGATGCCTGCCAGCTTCTCGACACCCATCACATAGGGGAAGTTGTTCATCACCCCGCCGACATAGTCGATACGATCGGTATAGGGGATGTAGCTGTGCCAGGTCTGGCGCTCGGCCATTTTCTCGGCGCCGCGATGGTGGAAGCCGATATCGGGCACCGCATCGACAATGAACTCACCCTCGAGCTGCAGTACGACGCGGAACACGCCATGGACCGAAGGATGGTTCGGGCCGAGATTGAGGAACATGAAGTCGCTGTTGTCGGAATGACGCTTCATACCCCAGGATTCGGGGTCGAATTTCAGCGCTTCCTGCTCGTCGAAAACCTGGTCTTCAGAGAGCGTATAGGGCGGACGCTCGGTCGCACGAGCGTAATGGTCCTTGCGCAGCGGATGCCCGACCCATGTGGGCGGGGTCAGGATGCGCGAGAGATGCGGATGCCCCTCGAACACAACGCCGAACAGATCCCAGGCTTCACGCTCCAGCCAGTTCGCATTCGGCCAGATATCGGAAATGGTGCCGATATTCGGATCATCGACCGAAAGCGGCACCTTGAAGCGCACTTCGTCGATCGGGCCGTTGAAGGACTGGATGTGATAGACAACCGTGAAATCAGAAGCCGGAAGACCATCACGGTGAATGCGCTGACGCTCATCCACGCAGGTGAGGTCGAGCAGCATGCGCAGCGTGCCGCCAGCCTTCACCGCCTGCAGCACGGCGCGGATCTGGCCACGCGAGACCCAGAAGGTCGGCACGCCATCGCGTGTCGACTCTTCCATGATGATCATGTGCGGGGGGAAGGCAGCCACGGCGGCGCCCATGACGCCGGAACGGGTTTTTTCGAAAACTTCGCTCATTGCTGTCCGCTCCTCAGATCGTGTCCGGGGTGCGCAGCTTGGTGACCGCCATGCGTTCTTCACGCTTGAGGTCGCGCATGCTGGCCGGGGTCACCTTGGTCACGCCCTGATCGCCAACCATCCAGCTGAGCGGACGGCGCTGCTTGCCGATGGAGTCCTGAAGCAGCATCAGCCCTTCGAGCAGTGCATCGGGGCGCGGAGGGCAGCCAGGCACATACACATCGACGGGGAGGAAGCTGTCGACGCCTTGAACGACACTGTAGATGTCGTACATGCCGCCCGAATTGGCGCAGGAACCCATGGAAATGACCCAGCGCGGCTCGAGCATCTGGTCGTAGAGATACTTCACGATGGGGGCCATCTTGCGGAACACCGTGCCGGCGATCACGATCAGATCGGCTTCACGCGGCGTCGCACGCAGCACTTCGGAGCCGAAGCGGGCAATATCGTAGCGGCTGGTGAAGGCCGTCGCCATTTCCACGTAACAGCAGGAAAGGCCGAAATTGAACGGCCAGACCGAGTTCTTCTGACCCCAGGAAATGAAATCCTGCAGCTTGCCGACCACAAGATTGCGACGCACGTCCTCATGCGCCAGCAATTCTTCAGGTGACTGCAGACGGGGTTCGCCGACGGCGGAGGTAAGAGTCCAAGTCATCGTTATACGACCTCGCGCTCGGGGATTTTGACAAGTTCGACGGGGGAGTTGGGCGGCACCTTGACCGGCATGCGGCGGTGCTTGGGGCCCCATTCAAGGGCACCACTGCGCCAGAGATAGATCAGAGCGAGCGTTAGAAAGACGACAAAGGTCGTAACCGAGATGAAGGCGGCCCAGCCTGCCTCGACCACCACGGAGGCCCATGAGTAGATGAACACGCTTTCAACGTCGAAAATCACGAAGAACACGGCCAGCAGATAGTACTGAACCGGCAGACGGATACGCGCTGACCCTGTTGAGAGGATACCTGACTCGTAGGGCAGGCTCATCGACCGCCCGCGTGCAGCACCGACGCGGCGAGGCCCAAGAGCAGCAGACAGCGCCACCACGATGCAAAGGAAAATGACCGTAAAGGCCACGTAGATCGCTAAAGCATGATCTGCGAGAAACTGAGACACTGGCGCAACCACCTATTCCCGACGGGACCAATGGCCAAAGTCCACCAGAACGCCGAAACGCCCGAACGGAACTAAAAAGCCAATGGTCGAGAGGTTTTTTCTGCGCCATTGCCTAGCATCACATCAAGTGCCTGCCTATCACCTGACCGAGAACACACGAAGCCGTGATCAATTAGGTATTGGTATGGTCCTCTTTTTGTTGATACTGATTATCAACTTCTGTGCCGATTTTTTGAGAAGCATCGACACTTAGTTGATACTGATTCTCAACTGAAACCTTTATCGCGATATATTACCTGATCCAGATATTGACCGGCCCTGATCAGCGCCAGATGGGTGAAAGCCTGGGGGAAATTGCCCAGATGCTCGCCTGCCGGGCCGATTTCCTCTGAAAACAGGCCGACATGGTTGGCGTAGGACAGCGTCTTGTCGAACAGGAAACGCGCCATCAGCAGGTCGCCCGAGCGGGCCAGGCATTCGATGTACCAGAAGGAGCACATGGTGAACGTGCCCTCACGCCCTTCCAGCCCGTCATCATTATTGCCTTCGGCCACATGGTAACGAAAGACATGGCTGTCATCGAGCAACTGGTCACCTACGGCGCGCAGAGTCGAGGCCCATCGCGGATCGTGATCGCCAATGAAACCCATGAGCGGCATCAGCAGGCATGAGGCGTCAATCGCCGTGCCACCCTTGTACTGGACGAAATATCCCAGTTCCTCGCTCCAGAAATTATTCTGGACATCCATGTAGATGGCATTGCGCTCGCGCACCCAGACGGCAATCCGGGCAGGAAACCCGCGCTCTTCCGACAGACGAATAGCCCGGTCCAGTGCGACCCAGCACATGATGCGGGAAAACAGGAAGTGTTTTTTCCCACCCCTTACTTCCCAGATACTTTCGTCTGGCTGATTCCAGTTGAGGCACAGCCAGTCAATACCTTCAGCAATCGACTCCCATGCTTTCCAGCTCAGCCGTTCACAATGACGATCGGCATGATAAACGGCGTCCATCATCTCACCGATGATATCGAGCTGAAGCTGGTCTTCCGCCCCGTTGCCGATGCGCACGGGGCGCGAGTTACGGAAGCCTCTGAAATGTGTCAGATCCGTCTCGGGCACGAAAGCCTTGCCATCAATGGCATACATGACCTTCAGACGTGCTTCGCCGGGCTGAGCCTCGAGGCGACGCTGGTGCAACCAGCGAATGAAGGCGGTGGCCTCTTCGGTATGGCCCGTTTTCATGAAGGCGTAGACCATGAAAGACGAGTCGCGGACCCAGCAGTAACGGTAATCCCAGTTGCGTATGCCACCGGGGTCTTCCGGCAGGCCGAATGTCGCAGCAGCGACCATCGAGCCATGCTCTGCCGAGGTCAGTAGCTTGAGCGCCAGGGTCGAGCGCGTGATCTGGTCGTGCCAGCGGCCGTGATAGCTCGCACGCGCCACCCAATCGATCCAGTAATTGGCCGTCGCCTTGAACGCAGTGGAAGTCCAGTGGTCTTCGAGGCAGAGATTTTCGTCGGTCGTCAGGCTGTCGAGCATGAACGTCGCTGTCTCGTTCAGCTGCAGCACGAACTCGGCGCAGGCATCGTTATCGACCAGCGTCATGGGAATGGTCGAGCTGATGCGCAGGGTCGGCAGGTCGTCGCGCATCGGCTCGAACAGGATCACGCGGTCATTCAGCACGCGGGCCTTGTGCCCGACGCGGGCATAATCGAAGCGCGGGGCGCAGTGCAGCCGGAATTTCAGCGTGCCACGTATCGCTTTCACCCGCCGGATCACGCGCTGCTCGGGATAATCCGGAGCCAGCGTCATGAAATCGGAGATCTCACTCACACCTTCGGGCGAGAGTACGCGTGTCAGCAGGACATTGGTGTCAGGCACGTAGAACTGGCGGAACCTGCCCCCCTCAAGCACAGGCGCCAGCTCGAAGAACCCTGCACTCGGCTCGAGAAGCGAAGCGAAAACGCTTGGGGAATCAAAACGCGGCCAGCACATGAAATCGATCGAACCGTTGAGCGCGACCAGAGCGGTCGTACGCAGATCGCCGATCACGGCATGATTTTCGATTGCCATACTCATCGTCAGTTCTTTCGACCGAGGCCCTTTTACGGAGACCTTGTTTTGGAAAACAGGCTTATCGACCCGGCATTCTTACCTGCCGGGCAATAAAAGCACAGGATTATTTGACCGGAATCCAGCGTCGTCCGTCACGCTCAAGCAGGGCCATCGCCTCGTCGGGCCCTTCAGAGCCAGCCTTATAGGAATACGGCGCCTCAGGTGTGACGATCGCATCAATCGCCCTCCAGGCCGCCTCGATGGTCTCGGCACTTTGAAAGAGCATCTGATTGCCCGCCATGCAGTCATGCAGCAATGCCTCGTAGCCGACATTGGGAGCCTTCCTGAAGAAGTCGTCATACAGAAACCGACTGCTTACCGGCGCAATCTCTTCTTCCAGACCGGGCCGCTTGGCATCGAAATCGATCGAGACACCCCGCACCGGGTCGAGCAGAAAACGGATGACATTGCCGATACGCGGGTCGTCCATGTTCTGATTGAACAGGGCATAAGGTGGCTTTTTGAAGACAACATTGATTTCGGTGCGTCGGCCTGACATGCGCTTGCCGGTACGCAGATAGAAAGGCACACCGCCCCAGCGCCAGTTGTCGATGAACAGCTTCATGGCAGCAAAAGTCTCGGTCTGGCTGTCAGCTGCGACACCGGGCTCGCTGCGATAGCCGGGCACAGACTTCTCCTCGATCTGCCCCGCAGCATATTGCCCCGGCACATAATCCTCATCTCGTATCGGGCGTATGGCCTGCAGAAGCCGCGTCTTTTCCTGCCTCACAGCATCAGCCGAGAGCGACGACGGTGGCTCCATCGCGATCAGGCTCAGCAGGACAAAAAGATGATTGGGCACCATGTCGCGCAACGCGCCCGTATGTTCGTAAAACGCACCGCGCTGCTCGACGCCGATCGTCTCGGCGGCGGTGATCTGCACGTGATCGATATACTCACGGCGCCAGATTGGCTCGAACAACACATTCGAGAAGCGGGCAATCATGATGCCCTGGTTGGCTTCCTTGCCGAGAAAATGATCGATCCGGTAGATCTGGCTTTCATCGGCCTGGGCGCGCAGCACACCATCCAGTTCACGTGCCGAGGCGAGATCGCGACCGAAGGGCTTCTCGACGATCAGCCGACGGAAGCCACGCCCCTCCTTCAGCAGGCCGCCCTGCCCCAGCCCGGTCGCGATGCGTGCGAAGAAGCGCGACGCAACGGCGAGGTAGAAGATGACATTCCCGGCACCAAGCGTTTCACGCAACGTGGTGTAGATGTCTGCCTGGGTGAAATCGCCCGACAGATACAGCGCGCCGGATGTCACACGGTCCCAGACCGCCCGGTCGAGATGGGGGCATGAAAACTCTGCGGAAGGGTCTTTTGCATCCTGCTCGGCCAGTGAGAACAGTTTTGCGGCCCAGTCCTTCCCGGTCTGCTCGGCACGATCCACGGCGATGATCTGAAAATCGGCGGGCAGTGCGCCAGCCACAGCAAGATCATAGAGAGAGGGAAGAAGCAGACGCCGGGTCAGATCGCCACCGGCGCCGAAGATGACCAGCTTGCAGGGCTGCGGCTCTGACGCATTTCCCAGAGCATTGCCAAGCTGTTCAGTAGTGGTCGACATGACGTTTCTCCCTCTGACTCAATGAGCAGGAGGGAGAAAGCCTATCACGGCAAATAGATCACCGAATTATTTTACATATCTCAAACAATATTGTGATCAGGCGTGGCGGGGACTGTCACCGCCAAGCTGCCGGATTGTTGCATCTTCGGGTTTGTCTTGCGGGAACTGCGTTTCCCAGCCACCACCCAAGGCATTATACAGATGGGCCAGATTGCTCGCGATCGTCGTGGTGCTGTCAGCAAGCTGCAATTGTGCCGAAAGCAGGTCACGCTGCGCCGAGAGCACGTTCAGATAAGTGGTCAGGCCGCTGCGATACTGCTCCTGCGCCAGATGCAGGGCGCGCTGCCCTGCGTCCACGGCACCCTGCAGCCCATCCCGGCGACGCTGCTCGTCACGATAGGCAATCAGCGCATTATCGACATCACGCCACGCACCCAGCACGGTCTGACGATAGGTAATGGCCGCTGCCTTCTGGGCGTAGCGATTGAGCATCAGCTGGCCGCGCAGACGCCCACCCTGAAAGATCGGCAGGGAGATGGACGGGCCGATATTCCACGCGCGTGCATTCCAGAAACCGAGATCGCGGAAAGACAGCGATTGCAGCCCGAAATCGGCATTGAGCGTGATCTTGGGATAGAACTCGGCTTCTGCCTCGGCCACATTGGCCACGGCTGCATGAAGCTGCGCCTCGGCCTGACGGATATCCGGGCGACGCTGCGCCAGTTCCGACGGTACACCGACCGGCACGCGAGGCGGCACAACCGGAATACCGGCCGTCCGTGTCAGCTCGTCATTGAGCGTGCCGGGAGGAGACCCCAACAACAGGCTGATGGCATTGATCTGCTGTTCGATGCGCTGCTCAGTCTGGGCGATCTGCGCCGTGGTCGAGTCTAGCTGCGACTCTGCGCTGGTGACGTCCAGCTCGGTCACGAGACCGGTTTTCTGACGCTCCTTTGCGAGGGAGAGTGTCTGGGCCTGCGTATCCCGATTGGCTTTGGTGATACGCAACTGCTCCTGAAGCCCGCGCAGCGTCAGATAGTCATTGGCCATATCGGCCTGCTGCGCGATCAGAATGCCACGACGCTCTTCGTCGGTTGCCTGCAGATCGGCCTTGGCGGCTTCATACTGACGCGCCACACGCCCCCAGAGATCGACCTCATATTGCGCGTCGATGGAATATTTCCACTGGTTAAGCAGAGGAATCGTGGCGTCACCAACGCTCTGATCGAGCAGGGTCGCGCGCTGCTGACCGAGAGCCGCGCTGTTATCCTTTGCCACCCCGGAGAGAATACGCTGCAGCGACTTGGTGCTGTATTGCGAGCGCGTGTACGAGCCGCTGGCCGAAAGACCCGGAAAACGCTCGGCGCCTGCCATCATAAGCTGGGCGCGGCTCTGTGCGAGCTGCGCTGCCGCACGCTGGATATCAAGGTTCTGGGTTGCCAGACGGGTTTCGAGCGAGGTCAGGGTCGGATCATTGAAGATCTTCCACCAGTTCGGATCGGGCGCATCCGCCGTGGTCTGGCTGCCAGCCTGCCCCGAACGGGCATGCATGTCATACTGGCTGGGCGACCACAGATCGGGCTTCTGATATTTCGGCCCAACACAGCCTGGCAGGGTGAGCGCCATGGCGAGCGAAGCGCCGCTCAGCATCAGCGCGCGCGGGGAACGGCCTGTCTTCAAGGCGTGGCTCCAGAAAAGCATGAGATTAGTCATTAATGGGCACCTCCGGCCGGGCCTTTCTTGGCCACAGGGGAGAGCAGGAAGCAGAACGGCACGACGCAGAACGCCATGATCCCGATCACCATGAAGGTCTGGTTATAGGCCACCATGGAAACCTGCTGCATGAAGCTCTGATAATAGCTGTGTATGGCGAATTGATGCGCCGATGATGAGGTCATGCCCGCATCGGTCGCCACTTTCTGCACCGTATTGAGATAGTCCTGACCATTGGCGTTATAGTCCGACGACCAATGGGCCATCAGGCTCTGCCTGATCTGCTTGGTCTCGGTAATGGCAGCCGTCGCGAGAGAAATGGCAAGCGAGCCGATATAGTTTCGCGACATGCTGAACATGGCCGATGCGTCGGAATTCAGCTCCTTTGGCAGGGTGGAATAGGCAATGGTCGAGATCGGCACGAACAGAAAGGCCAGAGCCGAGGTCTGGAAAATTCGATACTCCACCAGATGGGCATAGCTCGTCGTCGGCACGAGATGGGCCGAGTAGAACATCGCAAGCCCCATCAGGAAGAACCCGAAGGCAATCAGGTTACGTACCTGCACAAAGCCCATCAGCTTGCCGACGATGGGAATGAGACAGATGATCACTGCCCCGCCCGGCGCCAGCACCTCACCTGAGATCGTGGCTGTATAACCAAGAACCTGCTGCGCAAACTGCGGCACGATAATGGCCGAGGCGTAGAGCAGCCCACCGACCATGGCCATCAGGAACGTGCCAACGGCAAAGTTGCGGTCCTTGAAAATGGCAAGGTTCAGGAGCGGGTTCTTGGCCCGGAGCAGCCAGATGACGGCACCGACCACACCCGCCACACCCAGTGCAGCCATGGTGATGATAAAGGGCGAGCCGAACCAGTCGTCATCCTCGCCACGATCGGCCATGATTTCGAGGCAACCCAGACCGAGCGAAATCAGGCAGATGCCGATCACGTCAACCTTCTCGCGCTTCTGCTTTTCCCATGGCGGATCTTCCACCAGGGCGGAAACACCGATCAGCGTCAGGATGCCGAAGGGCACGTTGACGTAGAAGATCCAGCGCCAGGAATAGTTATCGACCAGATAGCCGCCAAGCAGCGGACCGAGAATAGGCGCCACAATGGTCGCGATAGCCGTCAGGCCAAAAGCGGCACCCCGTTTTTCCGGCGGGAAGGTATCGAGAATGATCGATTGCTGGTTCGGCTGCAGACCACCCCCGAAGAAACCCTGCATCAGGCGGAAGATGATCAGCATGGGCAGGCTCGTCGACAATCCGCACAGGAAGGACGAGACCGTGAACATGGCAATACAGATAAGGAAATAGCGTTTGCGCCCCAGTAGCTTGCCGAACCATGCCGAGATGGTCAGCACGATACCATTCGCCACCAGATAGGAAGTAAGCGCCCAGGTGGCATCGTCATAGGAGCTGCCGAGCGCACCCGAGATATGCGGGAGCGCCACGTTGATGATGGTGGTGTCGAGCACCTCCATGAAAGCGCCCAGCGTCACCACCACAGCAATCAGCCAGGGGTTCGCTTTGGGCTTCCAGCTGGAGTGGTCCTTGTTGTCGCTGGACGCATCGCTCATGGAACCGTCACCGTCGGCACGACAGAAACGCCCAGAGGCAGGGGCACATTCGGATCGAGCCCGCTATCGATCAGGATCTTGACCGGCACGCGCTGAACGATCTTCACGAAGTTGCCCGTTGCGTTCTCTGGCGGGAAGGCGCTGAACGCTGCACCGGCACCGAGCTGAATCGAGTCGACATGTCCGTGCAGTGTGAGGTTCGGATAGGCATCGACCTCGATCTCGACCTTCTGGCCGGGACGCATCTTGGTGATCTGCGTTTCCTTGTAGTTCGCCACCACCCAGACTTCAGGCTCGACGACCGAGAAAAGCTTCTGGCCGGTCTGGACGAAATCGCCCTGCTCGACATTACGCTGCGAGATCCAGCCATCATGCGGTGCGCGTACTTCGGTCCAGCCGTAATTCAACTGGGCCTGAACGAGGTCAGCCTCGGCAGCCTTGAGCGCAGCGTTCTGCTGCTTCATGGTCGCTTCCTGATTCTCGATGTTCGGCTGGACGGGGGTTGCCTGCTGCAACTCACCTTCGGCGCGCATCACTTCAGCATGGGCCTGATCGAGCGCGGCCTTCGAATAATCGATATCCTGCTGGGTGGTTGCTGCACGCGAGACGCTGTGCTGACGGCGATAATCCGTCTCGGCCTTGAAAAGCTGGGCCTGGGCCGAAGCCAGCGCACCCTTTGCCGCGATCAGACGACCGGGGAAGTTCTGCTTGGCCACCATGACCATCTGCGTGGCTGCCGCAAAATTGGCCTGAGCCTGAGCAATGCTTGCTTCTGCCTTATGCAGCGAGGCGATGTAGTCGCGATCATCGATCTTGACCAGCAACTGGCCCGCATGAACGAACTGGTTGTCGTTCACCAGAAGCTGCGTGACGTAGCCGTTTACATGCGGTGCAACAGAAATCTTGCGCCCCGCCGTATAGGCATCGTCCGTCTCGATCTGGTTTTTTGTCAGCAGCCAGTATCCCAGCCAGGCAATCGCAATAACGATAACGACCGCAATCAGAATGATACGCTTGAGAGGGCTGCTCTTCTTGCCGCCCTTCTTGCCACCCGCATCGTTCTTCTGCTCGTCATCACCCTGCGATGCGCGATTATCCTGATCGTCGCCCTGCGCCATGTGCATCCTCTCGCCGTTACCCCCTCTTTGCGGGGGCAACTCGGTTTCCGGGTCTCTCGACCCAACGTCTCATCGTCTGATCTGAAAATGACCGTTCGGTTCGGTCATGGACTAGCATAGGTGTTTGGGGGCTTCAATCATCTGTTTCATAGAATGTCTTGCCCTTGTGAGCATGCCCTGGCGCCCTCGACGCTGCCCGGCCTTCAACCTGTGGACGCGCTCACGGTTGCGTGAAATTATGCTCGCAACCAACCCGCCTCGCGCATGTTACGGAAAAGCCACAACCAGGCCGTGCATGCTCCTGTAGGCGTTGCCCGGAACGCGCCTGCTGCCGGGACACCAAGCGGATTTTGTGGCGATTTACCGCCTCATGGACTACCGGCCAGAACCTGTTGGGCAAAGAGCGCATTCTTGCAGGATCAGACCCGGCAAACTTGTCCATCGGGGCACATATTCAGTTGCCTTCCCCCCCTTGCCTCGCCAACAAAGGTCTTCATGAACGACCTTCTGACCATCGACGCTGCCGAGACCCTTATCGGAGAGGCCCTTGCGCCTTTTCCGATCGAGGCCATCCCGCTCGATCAGGCTGCCGGTCGCATCCTGCGACAGAATGTCACCGCAGAGCGCGCCCTGCCGCCCTATGATCGTGTCATTCTCGATGGCATCGCTGTGGCTTGGCGTGACGGCCAGCGTGATTTCCTCCTTGTCGCCACGCAGCCAGCCGGTCGACCGCCGCTCGCCATGCCAGACGGAACCGGTCAGGCAATTGCCGTCATGACCGGGTCAGTGCTGCCTTCAGGGGCCGACACGGTCATTCCACGAGAAGATTTCGACATTCAGGGCGATCTTGTTTCGCTACGCGCTGACGTCACGCCACGCAAAAATCAGCATATCCATCCCAAGGGGGCGGATTGTGCGCAGGGCGCGGCCCTGCTTTCGCCCGGTCTGAGGCTGACGCCGCCCGAGATGGCCATTCTGGCCGCCAACGGCATCTCTCGCCCCGAGGTCTCGGTCATTCCCTCGATCGCCATTATCTCGACTGGCGATGAGCTGGTCGCGCCCGATGCTCCTGTTCAGGACTGGCAGATCCGTCGCTCGAACGAATTTGCCGTTGCCGCCTCGCTCTCACGCAAGGGCTTCACCCGGCAGGCGTTTGCCGTGCTGCCGGACGATCTGGCCCTGACGACCGACCACCTTGCGACGCTTCTGGAACAGCATGACGTGCTGGTTCTGAGCGGCGGTGTATCGATGGGACAGTTCGATTTCGTGCCTCAGGCGCTCACGTCCCTCGGGGTAAGGAAAATCTTTCACAAGATAGCCCAACGCCCCGGCAAACCCTTCTGGTTCGGGCTCTCCGCCAAGGGGCAGCCGGTTTTCGCCTTGCCTGGCAATCCTGTTTCGGCATTGGCCTGTTGCAGCCGTCACGTCGTGCCAGCCCTTTTGCGCGCTCAGGGCCTTGTGCAGGACGCCATTCCGGTGCGTCTTGGGGAGACCCTGTCTCCCCTTCCCTCCATGACCCGTCTTGTGCCGGTGCAGCTTGTGCATGGTGCCGATGGTGTTGCCACGGCCATACCTCATCCCATGCCGACCTCAGGCGATTTCAATCGTCTCGGCATGACACAGGGGCTCGTCACCCTTCCCCCCGGCACTGCCCCCCTGATGCCCGGTGCGAGCGTTCTTTTTCATGAATGGTGAGCGTTCAGCACCCGGACAGCCGAAAGACCTTCTGGCACGGCCGTGGCACGATCTGCGCATTTCGGTCATGGATCGATGCAATTTTCGCTGCCCTTATTGCATGCCGCAATCGGTGTTCCACGACGATTTCGCCTTTCTCGAACCGGCACAGCGTCTCGATTTCGCGACAATAGAGCGTATCGCCCGCGTTTCGGCGCGGCTTGGCGTCAGCAAGCTGCGCCTGACCGGTGGCGAGCCATTGCTGCGCCCCCAGCTCGACACGCTGGTCGCACGGCTCGTCGCCCTGTCTGGTATCGACGATGTAGCCCTGACCACCAATGGCGTTCTGCTCGACCGCCATCTCGACGCGCTTTACCATGCCGGGCTTTCTCGCCTGACTGTCAGTCTCGACAGTCTCGACCCTGGAGTTTTCAGCCGCCTGAGCGGTGGTCGCGACGCGCTCGATACGGTGCTGAGCGCTATCGACAAAGCCGCCTCACGAGGCTTTCCCGGTGGCATCAAGATCAACACTGTCGTGCAGCGCGGCATCAACGAGCAGGATATCCTGCCCCTGGTGAGCCGGTTTCGCCACACGGGCATCACCCTTCGCTTCATTGAATTCATGGATGTCGGCACGCGCAATCACTGGTCCGAAAGCGCTGTTGTGCCCTCTGCGACCCTTCTGGAACGCATCGGGGCTGTCTATCCGCTCGAACCGCTCGAACCGCTCTATCGCGGCGAAGTGGCGCAGCGTTACCGTCTTGCCGACGGCAGCGGCGAGATCGGTTTCATTTCCTCGGTCACGGCGCCGTTCTGCGGCGATTGCTCGCGGGCGCGTCTTTCTTCAGAGGGGCAGATCTATACATGCCTTTTCGCAAAGACCGGGACCGACCTGCGCCCCGCCCTCGCTGACTCCGATGATGCAGCGCTCGAAACGCTGCTCCGCCGCATCTGGCGAGGCCGCGCGGATCGTTATAGTGAGATACGCAATCCAGACCCGCAGCGTGCTTCAGGCGAGCGGATCGAAATGTATTATATCGGAGGCTGAGATGGTGTCGCTGACCCATGTGGATGAAACCGGACAACGCCCCCATATGGTCGAGATCGGCGACAAAAGCGTGACCCGCCGCGAGGCTCATGCCCGCGCGACGCTTCGCTTTCCGCCCGAAGTCGCCCAGTCCCTCGCCGAATCAGGCTATATGACCAGCAAGGGCGCCGTCCTGACCGTGGCGCAGCTCGCGGGTATCATGGGCACCAAGGCGACCGCGCAGCTCATTCCGCTCTGCCACCCCCTCTCCCTCACTGGCTGCAAGGTCGAGATTGCCATCGAAGGATGCGATGCCCTCATCGATTGCCGCGTCAAATGCGAAGGCAAGACCGGCGTTGAAATGGAGGCCCTGACCGGTGCTACCGTGGCCGCGCTCACGCTTTACGACATGTGCAAGGCGCTCAGCCATGACATGGTCATTCAGGACGTGCGCCTGATGGGCAAGACCGGTGGCAAGCGCGATTTCGGCACACCCTGACATGCCGCGCCTGACTCTCGAATATTTCGCCCTCCTGCGCGATGAAGCCGGTTGTCCGCAGGAAGAAATCGACACCAGCGCGACCAGTCTCGCCATACTCTATGACGAACTGACTCAGCGTCATGGCTTTACCCTCCCGGCGAGGCGTCTGCGTGTCGCTGTCAACGCTGCCTTTGCCAGCTGGGATCATTGCCCGGCAGAAGGCGATCATGTCGTTTTCATCCCCCCGGTATCAGGCGGATGAGCGCGTTCCTTCTGACCGACTCCCCGATCGACCCGAACGCCTACGCAACAGCCCTGCGCCGTGACGAAGCCGGGGGCTATTGCAGTTTCGAAGGCTGGGTGCGCAACAACAGCGACGGACAGGCCGTGCTCGGCCTCGATTATCAGGCCTATCTGCCCCTCGCTGAAGCTGAAGCGCTTGCCGTTCTTGCCGAGGCGGAAACGCGCTTCGACATTCTGGCCGCCTCCTGCATTCATCGCATCGGCACCCTTGCCATTGGAGACATGGCCGTCTGGATTGGTGTCTCAGCCCCGCATCGCGATGCGGCGTTTACTGCCTGCCGCTTCGTTATCGACGAGATCAAGCGACGCGTGCCGATCTGGAAACGCGAGCGCTATGCCGATGGGCATTCCGAATGGATTGCCTGCCATGAGGTAGCGGAAATTTCCTGAGAATGGGCTTGGGGCTCTGCCCCATACCTCGCCAAAGGGCTTTCGCCCTTTGGAAACCCTCAATTCGAGGTAAATAGAGAAACGCCCCGCAGCGCCTCAGACCAGACGCCAGCCGACGATAAAGAGCACGGCAGCCAGAACGGTGCGCTGCACGCGTTCATTGACCTGACCAACGCAGAGACTGCCAAGAATGATGCCGGGGATGGAGCCGCAGAGCAGCGAGACCAGCATCGGAATCTTGACGGCACCCAGCCACCAGTGACCCATGCCTGCAATCAGCGTCAGCGGAACAGCATGGGCGATATCAGAACCGACCAGACGCGCCGTGCTGAGCGACGGATAAAGCAGGATCAGCACGGTCATGCCGATCGCCCCTGCCCCTACGGAAGAAAGCGTGACCATCACGCCCAAAACGGCGCCCAGAACAACGGTCAGGATAGCCGCGCTGCGCTGCGACAATTCGCCTGCATGGCGATGAGACCAGGCCTGCAGCTCCTTGCGGAAAAAGACACTGGGCGCGGTAATCAGCAACGCCACGCCAAGTGCAGTCGACACCAGCTTTGTCGTGTCATGCGACGGGCTGCCATACCAGTGCAGAAACAGCAGGGCGATAAGCGTTGCAGGCAGGCTGCCTGCCAGCATGCGCAGCACGACGCGCCATTCGACCGCGCCGCGATGACCATGCACCAGGGTTCCGACCGATTTCGTGATTGCCGCATAAAGCAGATCGGTACCAACGGCGGCCTGGGGATGCACCTTGAACAGCAGGATAAGCAGAGGGGTCATCAGGGAGCCACCGCCGACTCCGGTCATACCGACCAGAAAGCCGACGCCGAGACCGGAGAGAACAAACAGCCAATTCAGATCGGCAAGCAGTGACATGTCGGAGCCTTGATGCGCTTCTTGGGGAACGAGGCGCGACTAGGCCATACTTCCCGGCATTAATCAACGCTCATAGTGGTTTGAATTTAATGAACGATCCACCGTCGTTATTAATCCTCTCCTGCCTTGCCATCTTCCGACGCGATGACGATAGTGGCGCTCCCTCATCGTATTGACCGGAAAGATCATGCTCGACATCCAGATCCAGGCACCGTTTCCCATCCTGCAAGGCAAGGGAGCCCCGGAATCGGAACAGACACTCGTCCTGCTGACCGGGCCGGATTTCGATGTCGCCAACGGCCCGTTTGCCCATCTCGACGCCGCGACGGGCGGGGCGCTGCGTCGCGCCACCGCCATTTCGCGCTTCAAGGGGCAGCGCGACCAGAGCTGCGTGCTGCTGGCCCCCTGTGCTGCCTTTGCACGGATCGTCCTGATCGGCTGCGGTCCGGCTGACGAGCTGGATATTCCGACCATGGAAGCGGCTGGCGGACAGGCGGCAAAGGCCGTGCGCGACACCACCCATGCCGATCTCGCCCTGGCCGGGCGTTGCGCCGACTTCGCCGCTCACGCTGCCTACGGAGCGGCTCTGGGGCGCTACAGCTTCGACCTGTATCATACTGACGAGCCGGAAAACGCACCGCAGCTGCAGCGCCTGCATATCGGGGTCGAAAACCCTGACAGCGTGCGCGCCGAGTGGGAAAGCCTGCGTGCCGTAGCCCAGGGCGTGTTCCGGGCGCGTGATCTGGTCAGCGAGCCGCCCAATGTCCTGACCCCGCCCGAATTTGCCCGACGCATCGAGGGTCTGCGCGATCTGGGCGTTGAGGTCGAGATTCTCGATGCCGCCAAACTGGCGGAGCTGGGCTTTGGTGCACTGCTCGGCGTGGCGCAGGGCAGCGATCAGGAAGCCCGCGTGGCGATCATGCGCTATCGCGGCTCGGAAGAGGCACCGCTTGCCTTTATCGGCAAGGGCGTGACCTTCGATTCCGGCGGTATTTCCATCAAGCCTGCGGCTGGCATGGATGAAATGAAGACCGATATGGGCGGTGCTGCGGCCGTTGTCGGCGCGATGGAAGCCGTGGCCCGTCGCAAGGCAAAGACCCATGTGATCGGCGTGGTGGGGCTCGTCGAGAACATGCTCTCGGGCAATGCCCAGCGCCCTGGCGATGTGGTGCGCAGCTATGCTGGCAAGACCATCGAGGTGCTGAATACGGATGCCGAAGGGCGCCTCGTTCTGGCCGATGTGCTGGCCTATGCCAAGGAGCGCTTCCAGCCCCGCCTGATGGTCGATCTGGCCACGCTGACAGGTGCCATCGTGGTGAGCCTCGGTCATATACGCGCCGGTCTTTTCAGCAATGACGATGCGCTTGCCAACGCCCTTTTCGAGGCAGGCGAGCAGACGGGCGAAGCTGTCTGGCGCATGCCCATGGGCAAGGCCTATGACCGCCAGCTTCGTTCTGATATCGCCGATATGAAGAACATCACGGGCCGCCCTGGCAGTTCGATTACGGCGGCGCAGTTTCTGGCACGCTTCGTGGGCGACACACCGTGGGCGCATCTCGATATCGCTGGCGTTGCCTGGCGCTCAGATGCCGCACCACAATGCCCGAAGGGCGCAACCGGGTTCGGCGTGCGCCTGCTCGACGCGCTGGTGCGCCATCACGAGCCGGAAACCGCAAGCGCCTGATGAGCGAAATCGGCTTCTATCACCTGACCCGCACCACGCTGGAAGACGCCCTGCCCGCGCTCCTGGGTCGTACCCTTGATGCGGGGCAGCGCGCAGTCATTCGCTGTCGCGATGCGGCACAGGTCAAGCAGCTTGATGAGGCGCTCTGGAAGGCCAAAAACCCGCTCTGGCTTCCCCATGGCAGTCAGAGCATGGGGCATGGCCCTCGTCAGCCCATCTGGCTGACGAAGGGCGATGACGTTCCCAATGATGCCCGGTTCCTGTTTCTGCTGGATGGCGGTGTCGAACAGGGGCTGGAGCAGTTCGACCGTATCTTCACCCTGTTCGACGGTAATGATCCGCAGGCCGTCTCACGCGCCCGCACGCTTTGGAAACAGGTGAAACAGGCCGGGCACAGCCTGGCCTATTGGCAGCAGCAGGAACGTGGCTGGCAGAAAGCCGGGTAAACCCGCTCCTCTGACACAGTAAATCGCTTTTATCACAAAACGATTATCGAACGATCCGACTCTATACTGTTCCGTTTACTGATCATGCATCGGGACCGCAGCGCTGCCTGAAGGAAAGGCGCCGGTTCGCTTCAGGAAAGAGCGATCACGTCACTCAGCGGAAAAGTCATCCTTGTTACCGGCGCTGCACAGGGTATCGGTCGCGGCATCGCCCTCCGTCTGGCGAAAGACGGTGCTGATATTGCTCTGGTCGATCTCAAGACGGACAAGCTGCACAGCGTGAAAGGCGAGATCGAGGCGCTGGGCCGCAAGGCCAGCATTTTTGCCGCAGATGTAAGCGATCGTGACGCTGTCTATGCGGCGATCGACCACGCCGAAGCCGAGCTGGGCGGGTTTGATGTCATGATCAACAATGCCGGCATCGCGCAGGTCAATCCGATTGCCGATGTCATGCCAGAAGAGGTCGAGCGTATTCTGCGCATCAACATCCAGGGGGTGCTCTGGGGCATTCAGGCTGCCGCTGCCAAGTTCAAGGCGCGCAATCAGAAGGGCAAGATCATCAACGCCTCCTCGATCGCAGGGCATGACGGGTTTGCGATGCTTGGCGTCTATTCCGCCACGAAATTCGCCGTGCGCGCCCTCACCCAGTCAGCGGCCAGGGAATATGCGAGCGCGGGCATCACCGTAAACGCCTACTGCCCCGGTATTGTAGGCACGGATATGTGGGTCGAGATCGATGAGCGCTTTGCCGAAATGACCGGCTCGAAAAAAGGCGAAACCTACAAGAAATTCGTCGATGGCATTGCGCTCGGTCGTGCCCAGACACCCGATGACGTGGCAGCACTCGTTGCCTTTCTGTCCGGACCGGACTCCGACTACATCACAGGTCAGGCAATCCTGACCGATGGCGGTATCGTCTATCGCTGAGCCTTCACGGAAGGCCTTGAAAGAGGCCTTCCATCGGTTCGATCAGCATTCCGGCAGATTGACGGCAAGACCGCCCAGAGACGTTTCCTTGTAGCGGTGGTTCATGTCGCGTCCCGTCTCAGCCATCGTACGGATGACCTGATCGAGCGAAACCATATGAGCGCCATCGCCATTGAGTGCGAGTGAGGCAGCATTGATCGCCTTTACTGCACCAAAGGCATTGCGTTCGATGCAGGGTATCTGCACAAGCCCCGCCACAGGGTCACAGGTCATACCCAGATGATGCTCCATGCCTATCTCTGCAGCATCCTCGATCTGCTCGGGCGTGCCACCCAGAGCCGCCGCGAGCCCGGCTGCCGCCATGGATGAGGCGACGCCAACCTCGCCTTGGCAACCAACTTCAGCCCCTGAAATCGACGCATTGAGCTTGAAGAGCCCCCCGATGGCGCCAGCGGTCAGCAGGAAATCGCGCATGCGCTGCTGCGCCGTGGCAGGCGGCAGAGGCGGGCAATAATCGCGATAATAGCGCAGAACCGAAGGAATGATTCCGGCAGCACCATTGGTCGGCGCCGTGACCACGCGGCCACCGGCGGCGTTCTCCTCATTCACGGCAATAGCGAAAAGGCTGATCCAGTCCATGATGCCATGGGCCGAGCGCGTATTGGCGCGCTCCCGCTCCCGAAGCTTTTCGTGCAGGGCGCGCGCCCTGCGGCGTACTTTCAGACGCCCCGGCAAAATGCCGCTTTGCTCCATTCCGCGCGCAATACAGGCCATCATGACCGCGATGATCTCGTCAAGATAGGCAATAATCTCGTCTCTGGGGCGCAGGGCGCATTCGTTTTCCATGACGAGGGCCGCAATACTCAGATCATGCAATCTCGCCTGATGCAGCAATTCGGCGCCACTGGTGAACGGGTAAGGCACGCTGGGCTGGGCATAGCCTGCTGTTTCGGTTGCTTTCTCAGGAACGATGAAACCACCGCCGACTGAACAGAAACGCGCCGTCTCAAGCGCTTCCCCTTCAGCGTTCAGCGCCTCGAATTGCAGCGTATTCGGATGAACGGGAGGCACGCTCTGCTTGTCCAGAACCAGATCATGAACCGGGTCGAAAGGCAGCACCCTGCCCTCGAACACGATGTGTCTGTTCGACTCGACCTGCGCCACGATACCGTCTGCTGCATCCGGATCGACCGTCTGCGGCAATTCGCCGCACAGACCGAGAATTACCGCCTTGTCGGTCGCGTGACCCTGGGCCGTCCATGCCAGAGAGCCGTAAAGCGTGACACGCAGACGCATGATGCTGTCGAAATCGGTGAGCGACGCCATAAAACGCTGCGCCGCCCGCATCGGCCCCACCGTATGGGATGATGACGGACCGATACCGATTTTGAAAAGATCGAACAGGCTGATCATGCGCGTCTCGTCGTCACACTCGGGCAGAACCGGAACGGTCGGCCCCTGCCATGGCAGAAAGATGAAAAACAGGTCTCAGAGGTCTGAAACGTTTCCACCTCGAAAGCAACTCTTCCGCCTCATCGCGCCGTGTCGGGACACTGTGAGGCGGCGCTTACCACCCCTCATGCACCGACCCGGCCATGGCGATTGGCTGCACAGCTTCGCACGAACTCTCACAGGCCTGACAGAGTATTTTCCGCTGCACACCGCTGTTGCCCGACCAGGGGCGGCCTACGCCTTCCGATCTGGAACGACCGGATAGGACCGGATCTTGCGACTACTCACATCCAGACCCCGAACCCTGAGAAACTGATCACGCACAAAGGGCACGCGCTCAAACGCCCAGATCGGATATCCAGCTACCAATTACTGGGCACGGCTGATTTTCAGAGCCGGGAAAGGCTCGAGATCGTGGCCACGTCCACACAAAGATGAGCGGCTATCAGTTCCGGAGAGGATGCGGCGAGCCACTGGGAAAGCGAAAGGTCGTGATAGTGATCGGACCTGAATATCTGCAGCACCCTGAGCGGCGCATTGCCGTCATTGCGGATGAAATACCCTTCTGCCTTCGGCACATGGCCAATCGTCCCGGTGCAGACCCGTCTTTCCTGCCGGGCCTGGCCAGCCGGAACACAGGTAACGGCACCTGCCCCTTCAAGGCAGATCTGCCAGACAGATGTGTTGAGGTGCCAGTGCAGATCGGTGCAGCGACCGGGACTGACTTCTACGAGTGCCGCAGAAAGCGCATCGGGGTCAGCAAAGGCATCGGCTTCGAGAACACGTATGCTGCCCCAGTGAGTGGTCTCTGCAGTCTGGTCGAACAAGGTGTGATGGAACGGGCCAGGCGTGGGCCGCTTGTCGGCCCAGCACCAGTCATTAGCTGAGACGTCAGACTCTGTTTCCCTGCCGCCGACAAACACGACGACACTCGCATGCTCATTGTCGCGGCAGTGTAACCACGCTGAAGCGGAAGCTGGCACGCTCCACACGTCACCTTCGTGGAGCATGTCGTGATAAAGCGCCGCCCCAGTCTCGGAGCGCATTTCGAGTCTGGCGCAGCCAGAAACAACCATACCCCAGCCCGTGGCGTCACAGCGCATGACAGCGCCTTCGGCACCCTGACCCAGATCGTGACGCCTGACCTCGACCTCACTGCACTCCCGGACGTTCTTTCGCTTCGGCCATACGCCCTCTGAGTCGGTCTCACCGAACCCTTGGGCAGGCCAGAATCGGGCGGCCAGGCCGGAGGCGCGTTCGCGCCGCTTCGCGAAGGCCGCTGACCCGCCTGTTTTCGTTCCGCCGAAAAGGCGCTGGAAAACGCGATGATCGAAAGACACCATTTTCAGCCTCCTTTTTGAAAGCAGAAGCCGCGCCTCAGGCTCTTGCCACCAGCCTAACGCCGCTCGGCCCTCGGGGGGTTACTTCTCACGTATTCGTGATTGTCGATTGGCTACCATTATCGAACGCCGACCCAGATCTGACGCTTCGGCCTGCAGATTGAAAAGGAAGTTTTCATGAAAACGGTTAGTTTTCGCGATGGCCACACCGTTCCGGCACTCGGCATGGGG
This sequence comes from Asaia spathodeae NBRC 105894, assembly GCF_025994195.1. Taxonomy (NCBI): domain Bacteria; kingdom Pseudomonadati; phylum Pseudomonadota; class Alphaproteobacteria; order Acetobacterales; family Acetobacteraceae; genus Asaia; species Asaia spathodeae. Next base: position 102,912 of record NZ_BAPY01000002.1, read on the forward strand.
AGCTGGAATGTCGGGGACTCGACAGCGACGCGCGCCGAGGAAATCGCCAGTCTTCACGCAGGTCTCGACGCCGGTCTGAGCGTCATCGATACGGCAGAAATGTATGGTAGCGGTCGATCCGAACGCCTCGTCGGTGAGGCGATACGCGGCCGACGCGACGACGTCTTTCTGATCAGCAAGGTGCTGCCGTCGAATGCGAGCTATGAGAAGACCCTTCGCAGTTGCGAGGCCTCTCTCGACAGGCTGGGCACCGATTACCTCGATCTTTATCTACTGCACTGGCGTGGTGGCGTACCGCTGGAGGAAACTGTCGAAGCTCTGACGCATCTGCAAAATCGGGGGATGATCCGACGCTGGGGTGTTTCTAATTTCGACACCGAGGACATGCAGGAGCTGGATGAACTTGGCGCTGACTGCGCTGCAAATCAGATACTCTACAACCTCGAGGCACGCGGCGTGGAATTCGATCTGCTGGCACGCGACGAGGCGGCAGGCATTGTTTCGATTGCCTATTCCCCTCTCGGCCAGGGCGGTACGTTGCTTGACGACCCTGTTCTGATCGATATCGCGAAAAACCATGAAACGACGAAAGGGCCAGCGAGCCCGGCCCAGATCGCCCTGGCCTGGGTGCTTCGCCAGCCCAACCTGCTCGCTATTCCGAAGGCGGGCTCTCGGGTGCATATGCGCGAAAATATCGCAGCGCTTGATCTGGTTCTGAGCGAAGAGGATCAGACGCGCCTCGACGCGCATTTTGCGCCACCACGCAGCAAGACCCCGCTGGAAATGATCTGACAGGGGCCAAACGCCCCCTCCCGTAGCGAGGCTTGATCAGGCCCGGCTCTCGGCCTCTGGTTTACGGTATTTCTTTCCGGCAAACGCGATTACCTCTACGTGCCGTGATTAAGACACACGACAAGATCAGGGCCCGGATGGCAAACAGAGATCTGTTTGCCATCCGGGCCGGGTAAACAGTCTCCTGCTTCATGCCCCGCACGCAGAAGGGCTGCGAAACACAGAAACACACATGAAATAAATATCAATTTTATACGAGATCGCGTTTTATCATTAGAAATAATTATATTTCTTTCGAAATAGATTTAGAAATAACATAAATAATTCCATCATTGAAGAATGGATCGTTCATGACTCGAGCCGAATTCGAGCGCTATCTTGCCGCTCACCCGCATCTGCTGACTCCCTTTGCACAGGAACGCCGGATCTGGGTCTCGCATCTCCCGAGCGTCCAGATCAGAAGCTTCACCGATTATCTCGGCGAGGCCGTTGGGTGCTCTCTGGTGTGTACCCAGATGGAGCCTGAGCTCGAATTCGTCTTTTACGACCCGCAGGCGCCCGGCAACAGCGAAAACGAGCTGATCGAGCTGGCCCATGAGCGCGCCGGAGACCTCGCCCTCCAACGCCTGCCATTGGCGCTTTAAAAATCCTGCATCTATCCCGGCCTGAAAGCAGGGTGAGAGGAATTGGGTCGGGGCTGAAACTGCGGTAAGGAAAACCTGTCCGTTTACGCCAAGTCAGGATACCTCCCTGTTTTCAGCCCTTCCCCTTGCCCTGCTGCTGAGCTGCCTCGTGCTGCGCCTCGCGACATCATGGCGTGGCGGTCCGCTCATACCCCTGCTGCGCGCGACTACATTGGGCATTCAGGGCGCGGTGGGGTGCTGGGGCGCCCTGGGGAGCCATGAGTCCCGGATTGGCCCTTTGGCGCTCGACCCGCTCAGCGCGTGCTGGATCGTACTCTGGACCCTGTCGCTGGTCACACCCCGTCGATATCCGGGCCCGATAGGCGAGGCACTTGGCAGCATCGGCCTGCTCTGCCACGACGCGGCGCTGTCGCTCTTCTGCTTTCTGCCCTGTCTGGCCGAGGCCGCCCATAGGGCCAAGGCAGCACAGGACGGGCAAAGACTGCGCGCCTGGCGGCTGGGCCTGCTGGCCCCTTCAGGATGCGCGCTCGCCATTCTTTCGGGTTTTCCTGCGCTTGCCTGCCTGGCCCCAGCAGCAGGCCTCGCCACCTTGCCTGCCTTTGCAGAAATGCCCCTCCTCTCCTACGTGCTTTTCGTACCACCGCTCCTGCAGACGCATGGCTTTTTCTGGCCGGTCAGTCTGGTGCTGCTGGGGGCGGGTCTCTGTCTTTGCCTGCACACCGACAAGGCCCTGAATTACTGGCCCCTTCTGCTGCTCGGATTGACGCTCTGCGCAAGGGAAGGCGGGCTGGCCGACACGGCTCTGGCCGGCAGTGAGGCGATGATCCTTGCTCTGGCGCTGCAAGGGCTCGGCAACAGGGCTTTCCTGTTCCAGACGCCGCTGCCGCCTCTGGCCGGATTCCTGCCTTTCTGGCTGGGGCTGCATGTGGTCAACGGGCTGAGCGGGCTCTCCCCCGCCTGGACCGCAGGAGCGGTCATGCTGAGCCTTCTGATCGGGGTGCTGGTGGTGCGGGGCTGGCTGTCTTCATGGCGTTCGCTGACCCGGGTTTTCACATTGCATCATGACGGATTGCCGACGGCACTCACCCTTGGCCTATGCCTCTCGATCTGCCCCGGTCTGCTGCTTGGGCTTTTGCATGTTTCCGCGCTCGATCTGGCTGGCGCCGGTCAGGATATCTGGCGTGCCTGGCCCATCTGGTCCGTTGCTGGAGGTGACGGCGCCTTCTGGTATCCGGCGTTCGTTTTCCTGATCCCGGCCCTGATCATTCCTGCCGTCATGACCCATCTGCCGTCAGTGGCGAATGCCCTGCCAGACTGGCCCTCGCCCGAAATCAGGCTACGCCTGCCCTGGGGCGTGCGTCGCGCGCTCGCACTCCTGCGCGCCCGCTGGCAGACGCTGCGCAATGGGTGGCGCCCTGTGACGCAGGGCGTTGCCTTCGACCGGGCGCCCGCGTTTCGCAAAACCGGCTCGGCTCTGGCGCGTCAGACATTGTCGCTCTGGCTGTTTCTGCTTGCCGCCGCCCTGGCCTGGCTTGGATGGTCCGCATGATCGGATTATTCACCCTTGCTCTGGCCACGACACTCGGCCAGATAGCCTGCCTGTCTGTGATTGCCCCGTTTCTGACCGATCTCGAGCACAGCTTGCAGGGCCTCGGTGCCGGGCGCAGCAGCATCGCCCCTGGATGGCGCTGGCGCCAGATACGCCGTGGCTGGGCGCAGCGCCGCGCTGTGCCTGCCCTTTCCTGGCTTGGCCTGTGCGCCGTTTTTCTTGCCATGACGGGCATTCCCTATGCCTCTGCGCGATCGCTGTTCGGCTTTCTCTCGGAACCGCTCGCCTGCGGGGTCCTGCTGATCCTTTCCTGCCTGCCTGCCTGGATGCAGGCACTGCAGAAACCACCGACCCGGCTGATCGCCCTTCGCCTGCGCAGTTCCTTGAGCCAGCTTGGACGTGATCTGCTTTTTCTGGTGCCGCTTCTCGCCCTGACCGGCACACTGATCACCATTGGTCTGCCCGGCGCCGGAACGCTCATCGGTCTGCTGCAGCAGCGGCTTTTGCAACCAGCCCCTACCCTGATCGGCGGGCTGGTGTTTATCGCAGCCGCCCTGCTTCTGGTGCTGAACCGCCGCTTCCTGTCCGATAGCTGGCATGAGGAACTGATCGCATCCGCCGAGGGGCGCCATCGCGCCCTGCTGCGCTACAGCCACGATCTTTCTGCCTGTTGTTGGTATCTGCTGATCGCCGATCTTGTCTGGCCTGATTCGATTGCTGCAGGCACTCGTCCTCTCGGCACACTGGTCGTGCTCTGGTGCGTTGCGGCTCCGACCAAACTCGCCCTGGTGGTTGCCCTGGCCGCAGGCTGGCGCGCCTGTCGGCCACTCCCTGCATCACGCCTCGCTCTCGTTCTGGGCGGCGCCGCGATCCTGCTCGTTCTTGCGGGGAGGCTGGCGGCGTGACGGTTCTTCTTGGCCTTGCCCTGCTGATCGCCCTTGGCGCGATCGGGCGTGACGCGCGCATCCTGCCCTTCCATGGCACATGCGCTGCCGCCTGCGTGTCGGTCATTGGCCATGGCGCACCTGCCATGGCTGCGCTCATTCTGCTGCCCGTGCTCAACGGTGCCGGGTGGATCGTTCTGCGTACCCATATCGCCTGGCGGTCGGGGGATCTGCGCGAGCGACGCGCCACCCAGCAGGCGGCGGGCATTGCCCTGTGCGCCGCCATCGGGCTCGTGCTTCTCACCGCACTGGCCGCCACACCGGGTCTGCCTGTGCTGATCTGCATCGGTATTGTTCTTTCCGGCCTCTGCGCCGCTGCCCTTCCTGTGCCTTTGCTCCAACTGATCGGTTTGCTCTGCGGACTGAATGGGCTGCTGCTGCTCGGCGGCCACACCGAGAGCTGGCCCCTCATTCTCGGCACGGCACTGGTCTGGGTCGGCTTGCTGGCGCTGGGAGGCTGGCTGATGCCAAAACTCGCCTGGCTGCGTCTGGAGGGGCGGCATCATGGCTGAGACCCTGCACCAGATTGCCGGTTTTCTGGTTCCGACATGGCCGCTTCTGGCTGCCTGTCTTCTGGCGCTCATGCCGGAGGCACAAGCCGCCCGTTCGGCACGGCATTTCACTCTTGCCGGGCTTGTGTTGACGGCCCTGCTCGATCCGCTTCTTCCCAGTCAGGATATTCTGGCCCGCTGGGCCTGTCTTCTGGCTGGCTGCGTGCCTTTTCTCTCTTGGCACGTACATGAAAAGCGCCTCGCCCTCTGCCTCAATCTTCTGGCGAGTTCTGCGATCATGCTGGCACTCAGCGTGCATACGCTGCTGCCCGTCACCTGCCTGACTGCCTTCACTGCGCTGATTCTCGCCCTGCGCGAAACCCTGGTCACGACCCGGGCGAGACAGGCCTGGGAGTCGATGCGCCTGCGGCTGGCAGGAGTGGTTCTGGCCCTGCTGGGCACAAGTCTGACGACCCTGACCCCGGACCCGGCCACCCTGCGCCTCGGCGATCTGTTTCTTTCTGTCGGGCTGTGCCTCATGGCCGGTCTCGGCGCACCCATGACGACACAGGCTCATGCCGCCACAGAAGAGCGAGGTACGGCTCTGCTGGATATGCTCCTGTGCCTGAGTGTCGTGGCCTTGATGCTGCGTCTGCCTGAACGTGACATCACCCATATGGTGCTGGTTCTAGCCGGATTGGCCGGGCTCTGGCTGTGCGTCATGACCCGGCAGGACAATGCCCGCCCGATCGTGGCGCTGGCCATTCTTGCCGTCACCCTGCCCCACGGCGTCTTACCCGTCCTGCTGCTTCTGAGCAGCGGGCTGGCTCTGGCCGCCATTCCTGCCCTCGACCGATCAGCGCGTTTCTGGATTCTGGGCAGTCTGCCCCCCTGGCCAGGCTTTACCGCAGGTTTCGGAATTGTGGGCGGCCTGGCGGCAACCGGCATGATCCCGGCCTTGCTGTGCCTTGCGGCTCTCGGCCTGCTGGCGAGCCGGGCGCGTCTGAACGTTATCCTTCCCCCAACGTGGCAGGACAGGATCGTGATCGGCACCCTGCTGGCCCTTGGTCTCGCCTCGCCTTTTCTTCTGACCCTGCCTGACTCCGTCTGGGCCCTGCACTGGAGAGCCCCATGAGCATGGCGCAGCATATCAGGAGAGGCGAGCGTCTGGCGCCTTTCCATTACGCTCTGGACGAGCCGCAGTGGCGCGCCATAATCGACGCCAGACCAGGCTGGTTCATTGCCCATTGGTGTGACGACAGCCGCGCCTATGCGCTGTTTCTCGATCAGGAAACACCGCTCATGGCCAGCACGCCGCTCATAGACGGGCGGTATTTCGCCCTTTCTGCATCGATCCCGGCAGCCTCCTGGCCAGAGCGCATTGCTCAGGATCTCTGGGGCTGTCTGCCCCTGGGAGCTGCCGATACCGAGCCCGCGCTTGACCGTGGCGGCTGGGCGAGCGTCTGGCCGCTCTCGCAGCGCTCCGTTGCGTCAGACCATAGCCCTCCGGACCCTGGTTTCCGGGAGGCCGCACATACCGACATGGCACCTTTCGCATGGGGGAACAGGCAGATCACACCGGGGGCAGCGCATATCGGGCTGATGCAGCAGGTTCAGGGCCGCAAGCCTGAAGAAGCACTGCGTCTGATCGGGCGCAGCGTCTCGGCAGGCTTCGTGGCGGCACCCCTGGCCTATTCCCGCGCCATCGAACAGGCGCTGGGGCTCGTGCCGTCAGACGCCGTGCGCGATGCCCGGACGCTTCTGGCAGAAATCGAGCGTATCACCGTGCATTGTCGCGATATCGCACTGATGGCACGGCTGACAGGGTTTGCGCTGCTCGCCACCCATGCCGCCCTTGCCGAAGATCTCTGCGCCGCGCTTTGTGCCCAGCATGGTGCCTCACGACGCCTGATGGATGCGATCGCACCAGACGGCATCGCTGCCGGGATCGATATCTGCGGGCTTGCCCATGCCGTTCATGACGCATTGATGCCACGCCTGCCGGTCCTTGAGGGGCTACATGACCAGATGGCGGAAATCCTTGAGGGGCTCGGGGTCATTACGGCCTCAACGGCCGAGCGCTTCTGTCTCGGCGGGCTGATCGGTCGTGCCTCGGGACGCTCTTTCGACCTGCGCCAGCTTGAGGACGACATGCGCCATGTGCCCGGACGCGCCGGGTCGCGTCTTGCCGGAGATGGCTGGGCGCGTCAGTGCCTGCGTCTGGATGAGATACGCGATGCCTTGCGCCGCATCGAGCGTATCGCAACGCAATTCGGTGCCCCCCTGCCCATGCCCCCGCCCGTCCCGACAGGCTCTGGCGAGGGCATAGGCGCCGCCGAGGGGCCGCATGGCGATCTGTGGTGCTGGGTGAGGCTGAAAGAGGCGCGTCTCGACGGCATCATGCTGCGCGATCCGGCGCTGGCGACGCTCTCTGTTCTGCCATCTCTCACGCATGATCGCTGGGAGGACAGGCTTGTTCTCGCATCTCTCGGTTTTGATCCCGGCGGGGCAGAGCAATAGCGCCGGAAGATCAGGCCTCGACGGGAATCTTGTCTTCTGCCGCCCCTGGCGCCTGCGCGGCGACGGAGGGACTGGCGGGTTCTTTCGCCGGGCGCAACGAGCAGATGATGGCGCGCCAGAGCCTTGTCACGAACATTGCAAAACTGCTGAAAACCGTCGCGTAGCAGGCGCCCTTGAGCGACCATGTTGCCGTCATACCGTAAAGTATCGGAAAATAGGCAAGGGTAATCCAGGTACGGTTGGCCATCAGGTAACCGATCTGCCCCATCACCGTCAGAAGCGGCTCAAGCGGAACGACGAGCAGGGTCAGCACCGCCGAAACCAGCATGATCGAGATGTAATAGGTCGTGCCATGCAGATGGATATGCAGCATCAGCGCAAATATCCGCCCCCCGAAAAACGCCGAGACGAGCAAAAGCGCAACCGAGACGCCGCAGAGCATGGCAAAGATCTTCCATGTCAGGCGCTTGAGGCCACGCCAGTCCTGACGGTCGCGCATCTTGACCAGTTCGGGATAGAGCACGGGAGACAGCATCTGCGCCGGGGTGACAATGCCATCGGCAATCTGACGGCAGATACGAAATACCGCGGCCTCGGCAGAGCCAAGAAGCGAGCCGACGACCAGCGTGCTGATATGGCCTGAAACCGCGCCGAGTGTCTGGTTGATGCTGGTCGATCGCGTGAAGGCCCACATGCCCGGCACCTGCCACCGCCACTGCGTCAATACATCGCGCCACCGCAGACGCAGACCGATTTTCTGACGCAGGGTGGTGAGGGCAAAGAACAGGAAGAGCCCGTAATCGAGCAACACCGCCCCTGCCCAGATCAGGACAAAGAAACCGAGATGCAGATGCAGGACGAGACCGAGCGCCGTTCCCGCCGTACGGAAAACAGCGGTCACCGTATCGCTGATCGGCACGAGATGAAACCGGTCGGTCAGGCGCAGAACGCCGTTACTCCAGCCAGTATACATGAAAGGGCTGATCAGGGCGTAGCCATAGGCGAGCGATGTGACCCAGGGGGTCCAATGCGCAATATGGCTGTACAGGGTAACGCTGATGACCCCGATCGACACGGCAACAACCGCAGAGAGCAGGTCCAGCCTGATGCAGAAGCCCAGAATCTGGCGCAGCAGATCAAGATCGCGTCTGGCATAGGGATCATTGCCGAAGCGGATGAGCGTCTGCCATGACTGCATGCGCGAAAACGTCGAGGCCATGATACCCAGAGAATGGATCAGGATCAGCAGACCGAACTGCCCCAGCCCCAAAGCCCGGACCGCGAAAGCGATATAGGCAAAACTGCAAAGCGCTGTTGCGATACGCCCCAGTGTCAGGAAGCTGACATTATGAACGATCCGTCTGGCGGCTGAGGGGTGTTTCGGCATGCAGGGGTTTTGGACGCCCCGTTCTGAAATGGGAAGGGCAAAAAAAACCTGACTGCTTTCCCGCCTGCCCGACCTTGCGCCTGCGCAGACGGGCGTTATCTCTGACTCACACGAGGGCATATCCGGTCCTCTGACCGCCCTGTTGGCCTGCACTCCCGAGGTATCATGCATCTCCCTCTCCGCCGCGCGCCTTTTCCGGCCTCCATGGCAGTCGAGGCGGACCCTGCCTCTTTCGCCACACCGCGCCTCGTCGCCCTGAATGAGCTCTTGGCAGAAACACTCGGTTTTTCAGCCGAATGGCTCAAATCCCGCGAAGGCGTCTCGCTGCTGAGCGGTCAGGCGCGCATCGACGGGGTGCCTGCGGTTGCACAGGCTTATGCCGGTCATCAATTCGGCCAGTTCGTGCCGCAGCTCGGTGACGGGCGCGCCCATCTTCTTGGTATTGTAACTGACGATCAGGGCCAGGTTCGCGATATGCAGCTCAAGGGCTCGGGGCCGACCCCCTTTTCCCGTCGGGGGGACGGACTGGCGGCGCTTGGCCCGGTTCTGCGCGAATATCTGGTGAGCGAGGCGATGGCAGCGCTTGGCGTGCCCACCACACGCGCACTTGCAGCCGTTACGACCGGCGAGACGATCTGGCGTGACAAGCCGCAGCCCGGCGCCATTCTGACGCGCATCGCCTCGAGCCATCTGCGCGTTGGCACATTCCAGTATTTCGCCGCGCGCGAGAACCGTGAGGCTCTGGCTTTCCTCTGCGATCTCGCCATAGACCGCCATGACCCAGCAGCCCGTGAAGCCGAAAATCCCGTTCGCGCGCTTTATGAGACGGTCGTCGCCAGACAGGCCCGGCTCGTCGCGGATTGGATGAGCGTCGGATTCGTGCATGGCGTGATGAATACGGACAACATGGCGCTGTCAGGCGAAACCATCGATTATGGCCCCTGCGCCTTTCTCGATGTCTATCGTCATGACAAGGTATTCAGCTCCATCGATCGCAACGGACGCTATGCCTATGGCAATCAGCCGCGTCTGGCCGGGTGGAACCTCGCCCGTCTGGCAGAGACATTGCTGCCATTTTTCGACCCGGATGAAGAACGTGCCCTCGCCTGGGCACAGGACGCACTCGGTCGCTTCCAGAGCCTTTACGAACACGCCTGGCTGGCCCGGATGCGCTCCAAGCTGGGCCTGACCATAGAAGGCATTCAGGATAAGGCGCTGATCGACGCCTTGCTACAGTTGATGGAAAACGAGGCACTGGACTGGACGCTCACCTTCCGTCGTCTCACCAGAAACGAACCTCTGACAGATGGCCCAGCTTCCGAAGCGCTTGAACGCTGGAGAACCGATTGGGAAGCACGACGCGCGTCCGAGCCTGCCTCGAGAAAAGAGCAGGATGCTCAGATGCAGCAGAACAACCCTGCCGTGATCGCCCGTAATCACCGCGTGGCCGAAGCCATCGCAGCAGCCGAAACAGGCGATTTCTCGGTTTTCGAAGCCCTTCTGCAACGTCTGCGCCACCCATTTGAAAGCGACGACGCCTACGAACAACCCCCGTCACCGGAGCAGATCGTCCATGCGACTTTCTGCGGAACGTAAAGTCGGCCCCATTCGAAGATTCCAGCATCAAACCCAGAGCTTTCCTGCCTGCACGATGAGGCGAGATCCGGGCGCTGGAAAGCAGACAGGAGAACTCAGAAAGCTTTGAACCGAGGCTTCTGCCGGGATACAACACTCCTTAGCGGAATAAGAGGATCGCGGTAGATTTTCCCGGGACGGTGAAAGAGGTTCTGGCACTCCAATCAGGATAACGCATCCAGCAAAGAACCCAAGATGTCGGGTCGAAGAGAATTCTGACCTAATCACCTGCAAAGGAAGTCTCATGAACAGCGTGCAGAAAACAGAAAGGGGCATCTCTCTGGCTTTATCTGATGATGAAGCGCTTGTTTTATTCGAATAGCTCTCATGCAACTGGGAGAGAAATCAGTGGGGCGACGATCGACTTTTCGCTGACCAGGCGGAGCGCTCGTTGCTTGTGGATATCGAAAACGGCCTGGCATCAGTGCTCGCCGCGCCCTTTTCTTCGGATTACGAGGTAGCGCTATCAGCAGCCTTTAAATTGATGAATCAATGAGCTGGCGCACCTGTTCTGACGCTTGACGCCCTGTCTTTCGTGACTTGAAGCCGAGACTGTTCTCTGTGGAGTTCGTTGCGAGTTGTGCCTTTCTCAAAAGACACGTCCCTGAAGAATGATGGCATCCTCTGGAAGCCCTGAAGAAAAACATCTCGCTTACAGACAAAATTCACGTTGCTTTGAACGCCCGGGCAGTCGCCAAAATCGCTTCGTTCCGTATGATGCGCCATTGAAATGGAGCGCTCCAACGATACCATCTATTCGTGAGAACTGGTGCTATCTTTACGGATTATCATCCTACTTCTTCCTTTTCCTCTGGTTTTCGCGAATAATTCCAGCATCGCCTCCACAGATGGCATGACCGGGGCTTGTCTGTTTATGGGTTGGCTCGCTCTTGGCCAGTTTCTTCTGGTGCTATCGTCCACGTTCGCTGCGACAGGGGGTGATACGCAGCCTATCGCTGGGAGGCTCGGCGCTATGGCTGGCGCAAGCCACTCTGCCGGATGTGTCATCCGGACTGGCGGGTCGTACAGGCTGGCTGCGTGCGTTAGGTGCCAGCCTCGTTCTTGTCTGCGAAGGCGCCGCACTGATTGCGCTTTTACGTGTGCTCTTCGGTCGCCAATGCGACCCACGCTTTCTTGAAGATCAGGGCGTCCCACCATTTGTCGCACGCCTCATCGTGGCCGAGGCCCGTTTCTGGCGTCGTGTGGTGGAATTCCTGACTGGCCGCTGAGACTATCCGTTCTCGTCACCCTTGCAACAAGCAGTATTCATGAACCCGAGATTTTTCCTTCCGGCCTTGCTGGTAGCTTCCCTCGCTTTTGCGCCCACGCTCTCGCAAGCCGCAGAAGACACGGCAATACAGACGATTGCACAGCCTTTCTCCGTAGTGGTTGAGGGCAATGGGCCGGACGTTATTCTGATACCGGGCCTTGCCTCGCCGCGCTCCGTCTGGAGTGACCTCGCTACCAAGCTCAAGGCGCATTACCGGCTGCATCTGGTGCAGATTGCCGGATTTGCAGGGGAGCCCGTACAGAAAGAGGCTCCAGAGCAGGTCATGCAGCCGGTTGCGACGGCCCTGTCGCGCTATATCGAGACAGCGCATCTGCATAGGCCAACAGTGATAGGACATTCGATCGGCGGCGAACTGGCTCTCATGGTGGCCAGTGAAACGCCCGATGATGTGGGCGCCGTCATCGTCGTCGACGCGCTGCCATTCTATCCACTTGTTTTCAACCCAATGGCGACACGCGAGACGGCATTGCCGCATGCAACAGCACTAAGGCAGGCGCTGTTGCAGGAGACACCCGAAAGCCAGCGCAGAGCGAGTCAGCAACAGACAATCGCCAGCATGGTCAAGACTGCCTCGGCACGTCCGGCTCTGGTGGAGGCCGGGTTGAAATCCGACAGGAAAACGATTGCCAACGCCCTCTATGACGACATGACAACCGACCTGCGACCGGCACTTTCGAAAATCACGGCTCCCGTCACCGTCATCTATGCCTATGACCCTGTTTTCGGTGTTCCTGCCACCGCAATCGATACGGTTTATCGCACGAGCTATACCGGGACAGCTCAGGTGCACTTCACGCGTATCGATGACAGCTATCATTTCATCATGATTGACCAGCCGGAGAAATTCAACCGTGCTGTAGAGGCTGCTCTCAGGCCCAATCGCTGAGAAGCAGCCGGAAGTGTCAGGTGAACCCGAGGCGCCTGCGCGCTTTGCGGATTTCCCTTCCGGCCTCGATCACGAGGCCATGAGGGGACAGAACGGTTTTCTTGATATCGAAGAGAGTGACATCTCCCACCGCCGAAAGCGTATGCATGCCTTCGGTGAAAGGGGCGAAGCGGGGCGCTATTGGCAAGGCCGGACCCGTATGGGTCACGACCCGCTCGGGCGTCAGGACATCGAACCAGAGCGGGCGCACGGCACCGCCATAGGTGTGAGCGCAATCCTGCACTGGCAACATGAGTTTGCCGTCGATCTCGACCGGTGTTCCACCCGCCCGGGCGCTCGAAGGGTCGAGACGGACCGGGTTCTGTCTGTGGCGAGTCCATGGGCCGCTGAGGGTTTCCGCATAGGCCAGATGAAGACGGCTCGGTGCCTTTTTGGCCGCCTCGACCGGGGTGTAGATCAGCCACCACAAATTGTCGCGAAAACAGAGCGTGGCATCGACCGCGATCTCGCCCCCCAGATCGATCTGACAGGCCGGGACCCACTGATCGGGAAAGCGCTCGGCGCGATAGAGGGTCTGCGTGCCCGAACGATGCGCCTCGGGCAGCATCCAGAACGCGCCTTCGGCCTCGATGATTTGCGGGTAGGACAGATGCCAGGGCTCGCGCAATACGATCTCGTTTCTGATCAGGCGCCATGCCCGGTCATAAACGAACAGTTCAATCTCGCCGATACGGTTGCGATAGTCGTAGATCTCGAGAAAAACATGCAACCTGTCCTCGTGCCAGACACCAAACGGGTCGGCACGAAACTGGAAGGCACGCGGCATATCAGGCAGGAAATGGCACGGAATCTGCGACCAGTCCGGCTGCCTCAGCAGGCTGGCCAGAGGCGCCTCGAGAATGCCCGTTCGCCAGATATCCTTGCGCAAGCTCATGATGCCCTCCCCCGTTCAAGACGGCGCAGGGATTACCATCTCCCCGCGCTTTCCAAAACAGGCCACGCGACAGACTTCGCCCGGAATGATCGATGCCGCAGCGCCATTCAGCGCAGATCGATGCGGATTCGCCCTTTTGGAGAGGACGTATCGGTTCTGGCGTCGATCTGCACCTGATTGACCGGCGCGCCGGAAGCCACGATTTGCTCTGCCACAGCCTTGCCGTCCTGTTCGGAAAGTGTTTCCAGCGCCTTGACCTGCGCGGCGGGGCTGCCTGCTTCAGGAGACAGCACAGAGACGACAAACATGATGGTCGGCCTGCGTGAGAGGGCAAGCTTGACGCTGCGATCGACAGCAGGCGCCCATTGCTCCTTTGGCGTTCCCGCGACGATCTGCAGAAAGGGCGCTGGCGGCGGCTTTGAGGGCGGCGCAGGCGGATAATGCGGCTTGGGGGGCTTGCCTGCATCGGGGTTGAACAGGCGCTGGTCAGGCGGCGTACAGGCCGCTAGCACCCCGGAAATCAGGCATAGGCTGATACCGGTCAGAAAGCGAAACTTCAGGAAACCACAATTTGTAGCATTCGTCATCGTCATGACCTTGAGAACTTGCAGGTAGAGCGGACACAAGCAAGAGAGCGGGAACAGAAAGACCAGTTTTCACGAAAATATCGGTAAGTTTTTTGAGCGCCCCCCCTCGTCTCGTCTTCCAAGGGTGCTATGGTTTCACCTCTTATAACGAAACCGCCTACTGGCCGGGAGACTACAATGGCTGTGAAAATCGCAATCAACGGTTTTGGACGTATCGGACGTCTGGTGCTGCGCGGTATCATCGAAAGCGGACGTACGGATGTTGTGCCGGTCGCCATCAACGACCTCGGCTCAGTTGAAGAAAACGCCCATCTGCTGGCTTATGACAGCGTTCATGGCCGTTTCCCGGGCACGGTACGCGTCGATGGCAACAACCTGATCATCGAAGCCAATGGCCGCACCTACGGGCCGATCCGCGTGTCTGCCGAACGTGACCCCACCAAGGTGCCGTTCGAAGGCGTCGATGTCGCCATGGAATGCACGGGTCTGTTCACCAGCAAGGAGAAGGCTTCGGCTCTGATCACCGCTGGCGCCCGCAAGGTTCTGATCTCTGCACCGGGCACCGATGTCGATGCCACCATCGTCTATGGCGTGAACAACGCGATGCTGACGAAGGACATGACGGTCATTTCCAACGCATCCTGCACCACCAACTGTCTGGCGCCTGTCGCCAAGGTGCTTGACGAGGCCTTCGGCATCGATTGCGGCTACATGGTCACGATCCACTCCTATACGGGTGACCAGCGCACGGTCGACACGCATCACCGCGACCCGCGCCGCGCCCGCGCTGCTGCGCTGAACATGATCCCGACCTCGACGGGCGCCGCCAAGGCCATCGGTCTGGTTCTGCCGCACCTCAAGGGCCGTCTGGATGGCACCTCCATCCGCGTGCCGACGCCGAATGTCTCGGTCGTTTCGCTCGACTTCATCCCGGCTCGCGCTCCCGCTTCGGCCCAGGCTGTCAATGACGCCCTGCGCGCTGCTGCTGCAGGCGAACTGAAGGGCGTGCTCGACTACAACGAAGCGCCGCTGGTCAGCACCGATTTCAACCATTCCTATGCGTCGTCCACCTTCGATGCCACCCAGACCGCGGTCATCAATGGCGGCAAGCTGGTGCGCGTCTGCGCCTGGTACGACAATGAATGGGGCTTCTCGAACCGCATGTCCGACACGGCAGCCCTGTTCGGCAGCCTCTAAGAAAACCAAGAACGGGAGAAAAGAGCATGGCCAGCTTCCATACGCTCGACGACCTGTCTCCTGAGGGTAAGCGCGTTCTTCTGCGCGCTGACCTCAATGTGCCGGTTCGTGATGGCGCCATCACGGACACGACGCGTATCGATCGCGTCATTCCCACGATCTGCGAACTCGCCGACAAGGGCGCACGCGTGATCATTCTGAGCCATTTCGACCGCCCCAAGGGTCAGGTCGTGCCCAGCATGTCGCTCGCCCCAGTCGCCGAAATGCTGGAATCGAAAATCCAGCACAAGGTCTATTTCGTCTCCGACTGCGTCGGCCCCAAGGCGGAAGAGGCGGTCGCCAAGCTCAAGGACGGCGAGATCTGCGTCCTTGAAAATACGCGCTTTCACGCTGGTGAAGAGAAGAACGACCCGGCTTTCACCGACATGCTCGCCAAACTTGGCGACGTCTATGTGAATGACGCCTTCTCTGCGGCCCATCGCGCCCATGCCTCGACCGAAGGCCTGGCCCATCATCTGCCTGCCTTTGCCGGCCGTCTGATGGAAGCCGAGCTGAACGCGCTGACAGCAGCTCTCGAACTGCCGGAACGCCCGGTCGGTGCACTGATCGGTGGCGCGAAGATCTCGACCAAGCTCGATCTCATCGGCAACGTGCTGGGCAAGGTTGATGTGCTGTTCATCGGCGGCGCCATGGCCAACACCTTCCTGGCCGCCCAGGGCGTTTCTGTCGGCAAGTCGCTGCAGGAAGCCGACATGCACGAGACAGCACGCAAAATTCTCGCCCAGGCCAATGACGGCAAGTGCGAAATCATCCTGCCGGTCGATGCGGTGATCGCGCGCGAGTTCCGTGAAGGTGCCCCTTCGGAAGTCTGCGACATTCATCAGGTACCTGATGATGCCATGATTCTCGATGCTGGCCCGAAGACGGTCGCCCTGATCGAAGCCAAGCTCGAAGGTCTGAAAACCCTGGTCTGGAACGGCCCGCTGGGCGCCTTCGAGATCAAGCCCTTCGACAAGGCGACGGTTGCCGTTGCCCAGAAG
The DNA here is from genome assembly GCF_025994195.1 of Asaia spathodeae NBRC 105894. Classification (NCBI taxonomy): domain Bacteria; kingdom Pseudomonadati; phylum Pseudomonadota; class Alphaproteobacteria; order Acetobacterales; family Acetobacteraceae; genus Asaia; species Asaia spathodeae. Next base: position 118,809 of record NZ_BAPY01000002.1, read on the forward strand.
GCCGCAGCCCTCACCAAGGCTGGCAAGCTCAAGACCATTGCTGGCGGTGGTGACACGGTCTCTGCCCTGCGTCACGCCGATGCTGCCGACAAGATGAGCTATGTCTCGACCGCAGGCGGCGCTTTCCTCGAATGGCTCGAAGGCAAGCTTCTGCCCGGCATCGCGGTCCTGACCGACGCCGCGCATAACGCCTTCCCGATCTGAGCCGATCAGACGAGCCGGTTGCATCACGTTTCGTATCTGCGTGATACAATCGGCTCGTCAGGGTTGCATTCCTTTTTCCCGAATGGATACAGTATTCGAAGCCGGCAACAGTTCCGGTTCTTGCTGAAATTCCACTTGAACCGGAAAAAGGAACGCTTCCTTGCGCGCCTGCCTTGTCCTTGCTGTTCTTGCCAGTATTGGTCTGAATACTGCACAGGCTGCTGACAACAGCCCATCAACCCGTAATACAGCTATCCGGCACACCAGCCCGGTCAACTCTGGGCTAAATACAGCCTCTTCCTTTTCCTTGGAGCCGACTACTGCCGAGGAACCCCTTATCCGTCAGGCCTCTCTGACCGTGAAAGCCCCCATTGCTGCAAGCAAGGACGGTTTCAGTCAGGCACCCTTGCCCGATGACGAGCTGGAAGCCCCCTCTTCGCGCAACAGCGATGACGATGCGCGCCTGCGAGCTGATTTCTTCCAGCGCAACCACCATCAGGTTGGCGATGCGCTCGCTGGCGGTGCTGGAGCCAATGACCAGAGGCGTGGCCATGGGTCGATGGCAGCAGGTGTCGCCCTTGCCATCCCGATGAACTGATCCGTCGAAACGCTTTTTCAGAACCCCGCGATCAGATTGAAGTCGCAGAATACCCCGCGGCTCCCACGGCTCGCTGCACGTCTCAGGCGCCAGCCCGCATCGACTGTCACGTTGAGTGCCCTGTTGATCTTGCTGTTCAGATCAGCCCCCACACTTGCCAGCGTCACGACACGCGGGCCAATTCCGGCAGGGTGAACCTGAGAATTATCGCCCCAGTCCCAGAATGCTCCGGCTGTATTGCTGTCCTCTAGGGCACCGAAACCCAGCGTCTTGCCCAGTGAGAAACCCGGCGTCGTGATTTCTTCGCTGAAGGTGAAGGCACGACTCCCGAAGGACGTATTGACGTAATAGCCCCTTACCGTGCCCATGCCGCCAATCATGAGCTGCTCGCTATAGAGCAGGTTATGGGTCGCACCCTGCCACGACAATTTGCTGTTTGCCTTGAACTTGCCGGGCAAGGAAAGCGCACGATTGAGCATCAGGCGGTCATAGACATAGTTCGGCTTGGCGTTGGGAAAGATCGTCTCATACCAGCCGCGTTTGTTATAGGCCGAGATACCCGGAGGGCCGTAGACGATCTGGTTATTGATCTCGGTCTTCCCCCACGGGTCCTGCAGAGACCCGATAAAACCGAGCACAAACTGATTGGTCTCGGCATTGGCCAGAATGAACGGCACCGCGGCGCTGAACTGATCCGAAATGGTCGATTTCCAGTCGAACCCGGCCTGCACGGTACCATCAAGCCCGAATTGCGCGCCCAATGCCCAGTGCGGCAGCATATGTAACCAGCGCAGCGAGGCCTGACCTGACACGCCTTTATTGGTGAGGGGCTGATCGGCAACGGGATAGGAAACCGAATAACTGCCGTAGATCAGCAACGCGTCACGTGATGTCAGGGGTATTTCCCAACTGGCATTATGCCCTGTGAAGCGCCCTGAAACGCTGCGCTGCAACTGATAGGTGAGGATATGCCCCAGATTGAAGCCATTGCCCCATGATACGCCGAGATCCCAGTTGAGACGCCCCAGTGTCGGATCGAGCTGGTTGTTATAGGCGCCATAAACATAGAGAGGCAGGCGATCGGCCACTTTCAGATCGACATCGGTAAGACCGGATGTCTGACCGGGGCGATAGACCATATCAACGGTCCGAAACGGGTTGGTGTTGAGCCAGCTCAGATCGGTTTGCAGCGAGTCGAGCGACAATGTCTGCCCCGGCGCCAGGCCGCTCTGGTTGCGGATGGTGCGCGCCGAAAACCAGCGATTGCCCACGACATGGATCGTCCCCACCCGATATTCCAGCACATCCAGATGCAACACACCCTGGTGCACGCGCTGGGGCGGCACACTGACCGTCACAAAGGCGTGGCCCTTCATGCGGTAATAGCCGACCACCCGATCGACCAGTATCTGCATCTCACCAAAACTCAGGGCATGGCCGATAAACGGCATGATGATCCGGGTAAAAGCGGGGTCGGCAAGCAGAGGAAGTCCTTCTGTGCTCAGCGCGCGTAACTCCGTCTGGCTTGCGATCGTGCCTGCAGGTTGAAACACGACAGCGCGCAGAAGCGGCAGCACCTGCGCTGTCGATTTCAGGGCTTTTGGCGCCAGTCCGGGTGTTTTCACCGCCGGAGCAACCCGATCGGGTAGCGCAGCCATACCGCTGCCAGCGCCGGGTTTGATGAGTGATTGCGCCGTCGCACAAAGAGGCCAGAACGCCAGAGCAAGGCAAAAGAGAAAACGTTTCATTGCGCTTTGCTGCCGCCATCTGAGGCGCCCGAGGTCAGGCTTGGCTCGGCATGGTCGGGCTGTCCGACCGTCAGTTCGATATCCCCATCCTTCAGTGGCGTGACCTGATTGGCTTCTCGCATTCCATCGCGATTGCCTGCCAATGCGAAGGCATTGCCACCGGCAGAAGCCAGTGTCGCAGCCGCGTCATGAATCATGGCACGCTTGTCTGTTCCGCTGACCCGGCAGGGAACAGGCAGCACATAAACGCCTGAAGGCCCGAAAGACGCATTCATCGTGGCCGCAGGGCGCAGGACGGGTGAGGCCCCTGCCCCGGCTGCGCCAGCAGGGCGCTGGTCACTCACACCGATCATGACCGTTTCGCTTTTGGTCGCACCTGTTCCGGCACCGGCACTCCCGCTTAGCGCGGGTTCGGCAGGAGCGCCGCCTGCGACGAACTGCCCTGTCGTCACGGTAGAAGGTGCCGGACACCCGCCTGAAACCGCGCGCCCATCGGGGCCAATCACGACGGCTTGCGGGGTGACACGATAGACGCTGCCACCCAGCCCGAGGGCTTTTTTGACAGGAGACGGGCGGTTGCCCACCACACTATCGAGCGTCGCATTGGCTGAAGCCGACGCACGCGCGCCTGGCGCAAAACCACCCGCAGATTGCGCGCTCTGGGTTTGCTGGGCATGGCACGGCAACGCCGTGAGAAAGGGCAGAGCGCTGACCAGCGGCAGAAAACAGCGGCCAGACGCAGCGAGGCGTGATTGCGAAAGACAGGTCATGATATCCCGAACGGAGAAACGCCGGATCGGCCTATCACTAAAACGTGAACAACACACTTCGTTCCTGCATATCTTCCCTCTTCATTGAGGGAAGATGAGCTCGAATTTCACGCCACTGAAAAAAAGGGCCCCTGCGAGAGGAGCCCTTTCTGATCGCTGACCTGCCCGAGAATGATCAGAGTCTCGATATCTATTGCCCGCCTGACAAAGGCATCAATAAAAAATCGGGCACCGCGTCCGCTTGCGCCTGGCACCAGCAACACCTCAGGCAGGTCGAGGCGCCCAAAACAGAGTGCCTCGCTTTACAGAAATCAGATCGATCAGAAGCTCACACCAGCCTGCACAAAGGCATAGCGGCCGACGATCAGGCTGCCATACTGATAGATGTTGGTGTTCGTCGACGCGTCCATAACGAAAGGAGGCTTTTTGTCGAACAGATTGCTCACGCCTGCTTCAAAGTTCCAGCGGTTTAGGCGATAGCCCAGCGTAATATCATGGGTGAAAATTCCAGGCGTCTTGTACTGGCCAGACGTCTTTGCCGTCAGATCTGTCACGCCATTATTCCACACCATGCCGCCGATATAACGCATCATATAGGTAAAGCTGAAGTCGTCGTGTTGCCAGGTTGCCTGCGCATAATCGCTCACGCGCGGCTGACCGCTGCCACCAGCATAGAACAGACGACCAGTGTAGTTGTACCATTGGCCATTCGGGACGTTCTGCTGCAGATAGCTGACGAGCTGCTGCATGTTGTTGGAAACATTCAGCGAGTCATGTGCCGTCAGACGCATGTGATAGTCGAGGTCGAAATCAATACCGCTCGTACGAATTCCGCCGAGGTTCTGATAAAAAGCATTGACCGAAGTGAGCTGCTGTGACGATGAGCGGGCCGCAATCGCACTGCAATTGCTCGTATCTGCACCAGTATAGCACTGATCAAGAATATACTGTGTGCCCAGTGTGCCAATCGTATTGTTCAGCGAGTAATGCCAATAGGTCACAGAAGCTGAGAGACCCGGCACCCAGCGCGGCGTTACGACTGTGCCGATCGTGTAGGTGCGACCGCTTTCGGGCTGCAATTTGGCATTGCCGCCAGAGATCGTCGGCACCTGTCCGGTGTTCTGGGGCACGAAACTTGCCGTATTGATGCCTTCCCCAGCACAACGTGCCTGCACCGCAGCCGCTTGTGCGCCATAGCTCGAAACCGCGCTGCAAGGATCGTACGCCGACGGGTAGCCAAGGCTCTGACCGCCATAAAGCTCATAGACGTTGGGTTGACGATATGACGTGCCCAACGTGGCGCGGAAGCGGATATCGCGCACCGGAGCCCAGTTGATCGACACTTTCCAGTTCTTGGTGGACCCGAAGGTATTGTAGTCAGACCAGCGGCCCTGACCGTCAATTGTCAGATCCTTTGCCAGGAAGGCGTTCTGAAGCAGCGGAATCTGCCCTTCGGCATAGACTTCATTCACGTTGAAGCCGCCGCCACTATAGCTCGAGGCATTGCCCGTCGAATCACCGCTCACCACGATAGGATCGGGCTTGCTGCTCAGCTGTTCGCTGCGATGCTCCATGCCAAAGGCAATACCGACCTTGCCACCATGCTCGTAGGGCATCTTTACGAGTTCACTGTTATTGATGCGCAGGTTGAAATCGCGCAGCTGATACTCTGCGTGATCGTGCTGCGTAAACTTCCCGTAGGCTGCGGCCTCGGGCGAGAGCGGTGCAAGCGGGTTGGACAACACACAACCGGGCTGGCTGGTGCAGACCGTCGGATCATAAACGATCGCGCTGCCCGGGTTTGTCGGGTCAAGCTGTCGCACACCGGTCATCTGCAACAGATGACGATAATTGCCCATATTCTGCGTGTTGGCAGTCCAGCGGCTCTGACCATAGGTCATGGACGCGTCATATTCCCATCCACGCCAGATCTTGCCCTTGGCGCCGCCAATAACGGTCCAGGTATCAGTCGCATAGTCCATCTTGCGCGGGCCGAGGTCGTTCATACGACGCGACATGACCGCATCCTTGCCCCAGATATTATAGGGGCTACCTGCAGGGATGGTCCATGAAGAGAGCAGGGGCGAAGGCTTGATACCGCCCGATACCGGCGAAGCTGCCATCTGACGTGCCGTGGTCGTATGGCTGTAGCGCACGTTGGCATATGGCTTGAAATGGCTGTCGACGTCGTAATGCGCATCGCCGGACAGTGCCGAGTTCTGATTATAATTCTGCACCATCGTGTCTTTGGCAAAATTATAGCGATCAGCGTTGCTGTAGCGATGAAACGTGCCGTCGCCATTGGAGACGAGGTTTGCGCCCGTTATCGGATTGGTCACACGACCTGCAGGCACAATCGACGAGCCATAAACCGGCGTGCCGCTGACGGGATTGGTCTGCTGCGGATTGGCCGCCCAGGCGCGGTCCTGGCTCATGATGCCACCAGACGTATTGTACTGGCCGAAAAGGGTGACGTTGCCTTTGCCGTGATCGAAATTGAAGCCCTTCATGGCCGAGAGCAGGCCCGTCTTGGCATCGCCATACTGCGAGATACCGCCACGCATGGTGATGGTCGCCTTGGTCACATCATGACGAAGCTTGATATTGATGACGCCGGACACGGCATCAGCACCGTAAAGCTCGGAGCCGCCATCCTTGAGCATTTCGACGCTGGCGATTTCCTCAATGGGGATCGTATTCAGATCGACGCAGGACGTGGCCGCGTTGATCGCCGTGCGCTTGCCGTCAATCAGGATGAGCACGCGCTTGGAGCCGAAATTACGGATATCGGTGCAGCTCACGCCGCCGCCGCCATTGGTCTGCTGGTTTGGCGTGCCCGATGATCCAACGGAAGGCAGGCGCTGCAGGTAATCGCCAAGCGACGTGGCGGAAGTCTGCTGGATCTGTTTTGCCGTGACGATCTGCACAGGATTGGCCGAACTGTTGTTCGAGCTGCGCAGATACGAGCCTGTAACCATGATCGTCTCGGCTTTGGCTGCAGCCGGTTTGGTCTTGACCAGCGTCTTCTTCTTGGTCGCTGTCGCATCAACCGGAACGGTTGCTGCCATAGCGGCGGAAGTCGAAAGCCCGGCTACTGCCGTAAATGTCAAAAGGAAAGATCTGCGCAGGCTCAACGCCATAGGTCACACGCTCCATACGTAACGACAATCAATCGAAACGTAACGCTGACATAACGACGGCGAAGAATGTGCGACGAAATATGTCTGAAATGTATCGAACTTTAAAACTATTTTGAAACAACGTATTTTCGTTAATTTGTCGCCATTGACCTTCTTCCGCGGCGTTTTCTCGTTGCGTAAAAGACACGATTTCTGACTTCTGTAACAAAAAACCATACGCCGTTCATGCGGCTTCCGCCCGCCTCAGAGCTGCAGAACACCCTTCATTTTCCAGAAACTGAAAAGGCGCCAGAAACCGATTCTGACGCCTTTCAAATCCCTGACGTGAGCAGGGCTATCTGCCGGATTCCAGTAAGTCAGTCCGATGAATCCTCGACCAGATGACTGGTCAGATCAGCCCCTGAACCGCCCACCAGCCCGCGCGCATAGTCCTGCGCCGAGAACGGTCGCAGATCCTCAACCTGCTCGCCAACGCCAACCAGATGCACCGGCAGCTTGAAGGCATCAGCCAGGGCCACCACAATGCCACCACGGGCCGAGCCATCGAGCTTTGTCACGATGAGCCCTGTTACATTGACGAGTTCGCGGAAGACACGCACCTGCTCCATGGCGTTCTGCCCTGTGGTGGCATCGAGCACCAGCAGGACCGAATGGGGTGCCGTCTCGTCGAATTTCTTCATCACGCGGATGATCTTGGCGAGCTCTTCCATGAGAGCGCCCTTGTTGTGCAGACGCCCGGCCGTATCGACGAAAAGCAGGTCTGTGCCAGACTCGCGAGCCTGCTTGATGCCTTCATAGGCAAGCCCTGCCGCATCGCCGCCCGGCTTGCCAGCGATAACAGGCGCGCCCGTACGCTCACCCCAGACCTGCAATTGCTCGACAGCAGCAGCACGGAAGGTATCGCCCGCCACCATCATGACCGAACGCCCCTGATCGCGGAACCACTTGGCCATCTTGCCGATTGTCGTGGTCTTGCCCACGCCATTGACGCCCACAACCAGCACGACATGCGGCTTGTGTTCGGTCTTGAGTTCGAAAGGCTGAGCCACGGGCTCGAGCACCCGGGCAATTTCGGTCGCCAGCGCTTCCTGGATTTCCTCGGTCGTGACATTGCGCCCGAAGCGCGAGTTACGAAACTCCTCGATCACGCGCCCTGCCACAGCAGGGCCCAGATCGGCAGCAATCAGCTCGTCTTCGAGTTCCTCCAGCGCCGTCTCGTCGAGATAGCGATGGGTAAGAGCCGCATTGAGCTTCTGCGTCGAACGCGTCAGCCCCTGTTTGAGACGTGAGAAAAATCCAGCCATGTCAGTTGATCTCTGCTACCAGCCCGGCTTCGTCAAGGGTATGAGCCCTCAACGCAAGACGCGTGCCACGTTCGGCCTGCCCTTTGGAGAGGCGCACCGGCACGAAATGGGCCGAGTGCCCACGCTCTGCACCTTCCATCAGAACATCGAGATCACGCCCGACCATGCCCTGCCAGTAAGCAAGGCGATTGGCCTCTCCCGCCTCACGCAGGGCCGCAGCCCGCGCCTGACGCTGCGCGTTTGGAACGCTCGGCATGCGCGCGGCTGGCGTACCAGGGCGTTCACTATAGGGAAAGACATGCAGGTAAGGCAGTTTGTGACGCGTGACGAAATCGAGCGTCTCCTGCGCCTGAGCCTCGGTCTCGGTAGGGAAACCGGCAATCAGGTCGGCTCCGATCGCGATATCGGGGCGCAACACCCGCGCTTTTTCGATCAGAGCGGCCGCATCGCGTACAGAATGCCGCCGCTTCATGCGCTTGAGCACCATGTCACTTGCCGCCTGCAGCGACAGATGCAGATGAGGCAGAAAGCGCGGCTCTTCAGCCAGAAGGAACCACAGGTCACGATCGACGGAAGCCGGATCGAGAGAGGACAGGCGCAGGCGTGGCAGATCGGGCACGGCCTCAAGCACGGCACGACAAAGCGTGCCCAGCGCGGGCGTGCCATCGAGGTCACGTCCCCATGAAGCGATATCCACCCCTGTCAGGACGATCTCATGATGTCCTGCCGCGACCAGCTGGCGCGCACGCGCGATGACATCGGCAACCGGCACCGAGCGCGACGCGCCGCGTCCATAGGGAATGATACAGAAAGTGCAGCGATGATCGCAGCCCTGCTGCACCTGAAGCAGCGCCCGCACATGGCCACCGGCCTCGGCAACGGGCGATGCCGGCGCAGGCGGGGCCGAGAGAATATCGGCAACCCTGCTTTCCTGTTTGAGGGCGTGCTCCGACCAGCTTGCCGCATCGAGCTTTTCGGCATTACCCATCACCTGAGCCACACCCGGCAGGCTGCGCCAGTTCTGCGGTGCAATCTGGGCAGCGCAGCCGGTCACCACGATACGGCGAGAAGGGTCTTCACGATGCGCGCGTCTAATAGCCTGACGCGCCTGGCGCTCTGCACTTGTCGTGACGGCGCAGGTATTGACCACCACCACATCGTCCAGATGCCCGGTCAGGGCCTGCATGCGTTCGCTTTCATGCAGGTTGAGACGACAGCCGAAGGTCAGAAGCTTCGCACCGCTCATACGGAGAACTGACCTTCGAAAACATGGGTGGCGGGGCCGATCATCAGCACATGATCGTCTGACTCCCGCCAATGGATATGCAGGCTGCCGCCATCCATGGTCACCTTGCACTGCCGGTCGAGCAGACCGCGACGCACGCCATTGACGACTGCCGCACAGGCCCCGGACCCGCAGGCGAGGGTCAGCCCGGCCCCACGTTCCCAGACGCGTAGCGTGATGGCGTTTCGCGACAGGATATCGACACAACCGATATTGGCCCGCTCGGGAAAAAGCGGATCACGCTCAAGGGCGGCGCCATCGCGCCCGGCGCGCTCCACGCCGTCGAAGAACGTCGCATGGGGGTTGCCCATGGAGCAGGCCGCCGGGCCGCCGGGCAGCGGCAGCTCGAGTGTTTCCATCTCCCGTGCCAGCGGCACATGCTGCCAGTCGAGCACGGGGCGCCCCATATCCACACCGATCTCGCCCTCTGCCGTCACGAAACTCGGCAGCAGACCGGCACGGGTCTGAAGCACCGGTGCGCCACCGACCAGGGCAGCCACACAGCGTGAGGCATTGCCGCAGGCGCCGGCCTCGGAACCGTCGGGATTGAAAAACCGTACCTTCACATCGGCGCCCTCGAGATCGGGGGGATCGAGCAACACGAGTTGATCGCAGCCTACGCCGAAGCGCCTGTCACAGATCTGCGACATAGTATGTAATGTTGCCTCGAAAGGCCCGTGGCGCCTGTCGATGATGACGAAGTCATTACCGAGGCCCTGCATCTTATGGAACCGGATCATCATGCCCGTTGTTATAGAGGGTCCGCGCCTCTGCGGCACGGGAAACCTCCGGTTTTCTCCCGTAAAATTTCATGCCGATGCGTCTATCGAAAAGACGCAGGAATTCGAGATCCATGTTCATTGCGCCCTATGACACCCCCGCCGCTTCACGCCATCTGCGTCTGATCTGGTCGTGTCTGGGTATGGGTCGAGAGGAGATCGAAGCCTGCCTGTCACAGGTCCCGCCCGGGTCGAACCTGCTCGTCGATCAGGCTGACCTCGACTGGCTGCGCCTTGGTGCCATGCGTCACAACCTTCTGTGCAGGACCAACACCGGAATTGAGCGCCTGCGCCCCGATGGCAGCGTTGCCGAGACCATGGCGCTTTACGAACATTGCCTGCCATCGCAGATCGCCGATCATCCGGCCCGTTCGGTTGTCGCTCTTGATATTGTTCTCAGCGAAAACACGGAAGAAGCCTGGGAAGACGCAGAAACACTGATCGCAGAAGGACTGCCGTCGCAGATCGCCGCCTCAGCCCTGATCGGCACACCGCAGGAAATCGCGCTTCGCCTGAATGATTACCGCAAGCTGGGCCTGAACGACGTCATCCTGACCGCCCCCAGCCACCGGGCGCCTTACCGGAAAGTAAGCGAGATTCTGCTGCCGCTTCTGCGTCAGCAGGCCATTCCGGCGGATACTCATGCCCGCGTTGCCGGCATTTCCAACGGGCCCTTCGAGTGGCACGGGGCTGCGCTCTGATCCTCGCCTGACTTGACGACGAGGCGAGGCAGTTGCATCCCTCCCTCACCCCTCGTTGAGACGGACAGGACACCATCAATGGCTGACACTCCTTCGGGGCTGCATCCTGCGGCCTTTACCCGCGCCAATAGCGACCCCGATCGTCTATTCTACGCTGGCAGAAGCGACTCGAGCCAGATGGATGTCGGTGCCCGCACCGCCGTGACCGCGCTTTACCAGACCACGCTGCCTGCCTCCGGGCTCATTCTTGACCTCATGGCGGGCGCGCTCAGCCATATTCCGCCGGAAGCCAGCCATGAATCCGTGATCGGTCTTGATGTGAACAAGGCCGCTCTCGACAGCAATACGGCTCTGACACAGCGCATCGAACAGGATCTCAACGAAACGCCGCAGATCGACCTTCCCGATGACTCGCTCGATGCCATCTGCCTGTGTGACGGCTTCGCCTATCTCACCGATCCGCTGGCCGTGCTGGAGGAACTCAACCGCCTTCTTCGCCCCGGCGCGCCCGTCATCATCACCTTCTCCGATAATTTCATTCCGCAGAAAGCGGTTGCGCTCTGGCAGGCACTCGATGCCGCTGACCGCACGCGGCTGATCACGCTTCTGCTTGACCGCGCAGGCTTTGGCGATATCGACACCGGTGAGGTCGTACCGCCTGAGGATTTGACGGCATGGAACGACACGGTGCACGCTGTCATTGCCCGCAAGAAGCTGGCCGCCTGACCGCAAAAGGGACCGTTCGCAGCGCCCGACCCGTCTACTCTGCTGTGTCCGGGATCAAACGAGCGGGTGGCATCTTCACCCGCTCGCATCGGAAGCCGGTCAGCACTCAGCCTGATTGAAACCGCCCACAGCGACGGGCAGGACCTCGCGAAGTAAGGCGACAGATTTGCTTAACCCCTCGACCGGGTCGAGAAGCGGATCTTCGTGTTCGATGGAAAGCCATCCATCATAACCGACCATGCGCAGTCGGTAGCAGAATTGCCGCCACCAGAGCGCATCATGGCCATAACCGAGCGTGAGATATGACCAGGCCCGGTCGGCAGGGTGGCCCAGCGGTCCGTTTTCGAGATTTGAAGTTACGCCGCGCCGCGCCTCGTTGAACCCGGCATCCTTCGCATGAACATGAAAGATCCCGTCACCGAGCGCGTCGATTGCAGCGATCGGGTCTGCGCCCATCCAGAACATGTGCGAAGGATCGAGATTGGCGCCGATCATCGGGCCAAGCGCTTCGCGCAGACGCAGAAAATTCGGCACGTTATAGGCCCATTGCCCCCCATGCAGCTCAAGCGCGAACTGCGTCACGCCGCATTGCGGCGCCATGGCGAGCAGCTTCTCCCAATACGGCAGAAGCCTCTCCCTGAACTGCCATTCCTTGGCGATCTGCCCCTCAGGCGGCCAGGAACTGACCACCCAGTTGGGCAGACGATCGCCCTCCTGTCCCTCGGGTAGTCCCGACATGGTGCAGATTCTGCTGATGCCCAGATCGCCAGCCAGTCTGACGGTCTCATGCAGCTCTTCACCCTGTCTGCGATCGACGGGGTGCAGCGGATTACCGTTCACATTGAGTGCAATGACCTCAAGCCCGCGGCTTTCGAAAGCATGAAGGAAATCCCGGCGGGCGGCAGGGCTCTGCCTGAGCCGGGACAGGTCGAGATGGGGCGCCCGTGACCAGCCCCCCGTATTGATTTCAACGCCCTCAACCCCAAGCGCGGCTGCCTGGTCGAGCATCTGGTCAAAAGAGAGAGTCCCGAGACTGTCAGAAACAAATCCGATCTTCATGACGCGGTCACCATTCCTGTGAAATCCGGCTGCCTCACGGGCAGAGCCGGAATTTATATTCTCAGGAAAACGCCGAATCGGAACGTTTATTCGTTATTTTTCTATCATATGGCTGTGATAATTGCGTTACGGCCAGCACATTTCAGCCCTGCTGGAGGCGCGCTTCTTGCAGGGCATGGCGGAAATGTCTGTCATCCAGCCAGGACTGATTGCTTGCCCATTCGTGCTGCACGACCATCAGGCTGCCCAGCGCTTCCGAATAAGCCGGATGTTCTGCAATATCGGCGGCACCAGCCTTGTCGCGAAGGGTCGCAATGGCCGTCTCGAGCCTTGCGGCAAAGGCTGCCTCTTCCATCGTCGGGCTGCGCAGGAGATGCGGCCCAAGCCCCTTGAAGAAGCTGGCCAGTATGGCCGACAAACCGGCGGGCAGGCCCGGACGCAAGGCGAAGCGGCGCAGAAACAGGAGATTGCGCCCCAATGTCATGACCGAAAGCAGGCCGTGGAGATTGAGCTCCATAAACGGTGTCAGACTGGCGCCCGCATAGCGGATAACCCTTTCCATGCCCTGCGTGATCAGGCCGATCCAGCGGTTTTCCGCTGGCATGCGGCGCCCGGGTGCGCAGATTCGCTGCAAGCCATGCAGGGCGCGCCGCCTGAGCAGGATGCAGACCTGATGAATGTTGAAGGGCAGAATACAGCGGAAGACGAGCACCCCTGCTCCGAGCCCGAGAAGCAGGGCAATCGTGGAATTGAACCAGGTGAGTTCATCCATGCGGTTGTGGTTATCGAGGCCGATCAATGCTGGCAGAAATGTATTATAGGCGCCCGCAGCCGTAGCCGTGGCCGGATTGCGTGCGGCAAGCCCCCCGATGAACATCAGCGGCGCTATGGCCACAATCAGCGCCTCGAAGCCAGACCCGGTCGGAATCAGGAAGAATACAGGCAGGATCGACGCCAGAGCGGCCAGACAGGCACCGTAAAAAAAGCGGTTACTGACCAGAACCGTGTTGTCGGTCGTGGCAAAACGCCCGACAACCACCGCGATGAATGAGATGAAGGAGGCCCCCTGCGGCCATGCCGTCACCTCCCAGACCAGGCCCGCCAGACAGATCGCCGTGGCCGAGCGCATCGCATTGTGAAAAGCCGCATGGAGATGCATCACGCGGCGCAGCCTGAAACGCGATGGCGCAATGGCCTCGGCCGGATGGGCCTGAAAATAGATCAGAAGCGTCTCGTATTCTTCCAGAATGAGCCGCAACCCATGCAGGATGATCCGGTCGTCAGGGGCAAAACTGCCGTCCCCTTCAGGACTGGTATCTGCCTGTCGATAGAGAGCATCATAGCGTAGCTGAAGGGCTGCCAGATCCTGCCTGAGAGCGACAACGCTATCCGCATTATCGAGACGCTGTGCAATCTTCTTGATGAACCCTGCCACCTCATGCAGTGCAGAGCGGGCTTTTTCCGAAACGACGAGCGTTGTTGAGAGACGCGCCTGCATGCCCAGACCACGCGAGACGATTTTCGAGAGAATGCCGATCGTGGCATAGGCGCAGGCTATCGCATGGTCGCTTCGCCCCACCTCGACCACCGTGAATTCAAGCTGCTCATTGAGCTTGAGCGTGCGACTGAACACCGCGCGGATGGCTTTTTCAGGCGGCGCGGCACCATCGAGCACGTCGCTGATCACAAGAGAGGCGGCACCAATACCCTCTGTCAGCCAGCCCCGCATGGTGCGACGCGCCTTGACCGCGAGGGATGCGGAGAAGACGAGGCCCGCCACCATCTCGCAGACCACACCCAGAAAGATATAGGTGCCGCGCGCCATGGCGATTTCGAACACATGGTCCGGGGCGCTGAGCGCACCCGTGGCGATGATGGCGCAGGTATAGGCCGCCAGAACGAAGGCATAGGCCCGAAAATTCTGCAAAAGCGTCGCAAGTCCCGTGCAGATACCTGCCCAGAGAGCAAGCGCCGGGATGAACAGCCAGGGCGCCTGCGGAAAGGCCGAAACCAGCACCACGGCGCCGATCATGCCGAGCAGCGTGCCGACCAGACGCCATCTTCCCTTGGAAAGGCTCTCGCCACGCGAGCCTTGTGCCGTGATCCATACTGTCATGGCCGCCCATTGCGGCTCGCCCAGTTCCATCCAGAAGGCGATGCCCAGAGCGACAAGCGAGGCGATCGTGTTGCGCAGGGCAAACTCGAACGCATTCCCGCTGGGGGCGTAAAGCCATTTGAAAGGCCATGAGCGACCCCGCAGGCGCGCAAGCGCGTCGTTCTGACGGGCAAGGAAATCGGCGATCATGCCCGGCGTCTTACCCGAAATTTAGACTTGGCACGAAGGCAGTCGCTTCAAATCGCGCGCGCTTTCCCATATATTGGGTGAGTATCGGGTCACATCTCGAAGAGAAGCGTTTTCAGCCTCGCTGCCGTTTAATCCTAGATTTAAGCCCGCATATTCTCTATTGACCGCCTTCCTTACGCCGCGAGCCACGCTCGGCACAGCGCAGACCTGTAACGGCGTTCTCTCTTCGCAAGATCCTGATCGAGTCCGAACCGCATGCCTTTTCCCGATACCGTCCCGTCTCTCAGTCGCGCTCTGGCGGCACGCGGATATGAAACGCCGACCGCCGTGCAGGAAGCCGTACTGCAGCCGGGCCTTGAAACACGGGATCTGCTCGTTTCCGCCCAGACAGGATCCGGCAAGACAGTTGCTTTCGGCCTCGCCTTTGCCCCTACCCTCATCCCCGAGGGCAGCGAGCGCCTTCCCCCCGCCAACAGCCCGATGGCTCTGGTCGTTGCGCCGACGCGCGAACTGGCCCTGCAGGTGCAGACCGAACTTCAGTGGCTTTATGCCGAGACTGGCGCGCGCATCGTCAGCTGCATTGGCGGCACGGATGCCCGTCGCGAGGCACGCAATCTGTCGAATGGCGCCCATATCGTGGTCGGCACGCCGGGACGCCTGTGCGATCATCTGTCGCGCGGTGCCCTGAACCTGTCCGATCTGCGTGTAGTCGTGCTGGACGAAGCCGACGAAATGCTCGATCTGGGCTTCCGCGATGAGCTGGAGCAGCTTCTCGATGCCGCACCGGTCGAGCGCCGCACGCTGCTCTTCTCGGCGACCATCGCCAAGGAAATCGCCAATCTGGCGCGTCGTTTCCAGAAGAACGCCGAGCGGATCAACACCGTCTCAACCTCCAAGCAGCATGACGACATTACGTATAAATGCGTGCTGACAGCGCCAAATGACATCGGTCGCGGCGTCGTCAACGTTCTGCGTTATTACGAAAGCCCGACGGCCATGCTGTTCTGCAACACCCGCGCCATGGTCGCGCAGGTGCAGGCAGCGCTGGTCGAGCGTGGCTTTGCCTCGGTCGCGATCTCGGGTGAAATGGGCCAGAACGAGCGTTCGCGCGCGATCGAAGCCCTGCGCTCTGGCGTTGCCCGTGTGTGCGTGGCTACCGACGTGGCGGCACGCGGCATCGATATTCCGGCGCTGTCACTCGTCATTCACGCCAATATGCCCAGCGAGGCGGCAACCCTGCTGCACCGTTCGGGCCGCACGGGTCGTGCAGGCCGCAAGGGCACCTGCGTGATCATGGTACCGCTGAGCCAGCGTCGCAAGGCAGAGCGTCTGCTCTCCTTCGCCAAGATCAGCAATGCGGAATGGGAAGGCGTGCCGTCGGCAGACGCGATTCTCGAGCAGGACGCAAAGCGTCTGATGGAAGACCAGACGCTCTTCGCGCCGTCTCAGGCCAATGAAGATGCGCTCGCCTCGCAGCTTGCCGATGCCCATGACTCGCATCAGCTCGCAACCGCTCTGGTACGCCTCTACAAGAGCCGCCTGCCGAGCGTCGAGAATATCCGCCCCGTCAGCGTCGAGGCTCCCGCACGCGGTATGCGTGACGACCGCGCACCGCGTGAATTCACGGGCCGTGTCGACCGCATGGGTGGCGAGTGGTTCAGCCTGGCGATTGGCCGCACCGAGCGCGCCGATCCGAAATGGCTGGTGCCGCTGATCTGCCGTCTTGGCGGTGTGACCAAGAGCGAGATCGGTGCGATCCATATCGATACGGACCATACCCTGTTCGAAATCGCGCCCGACAGCGCCGAGCGTTTCCGCTCCTGCGTTGCCGGCGCCGATGCTGACGAAGCCAAGATCGAGCCGGCTTCGGCTCCGACCGGCCCGTCTGCCCCGCCGCGCGGCCCGCGCCGCCCGCGTGAGGGTGGATTCGCCCCTCGTGGCAAGGGCGGCTTCCGCGGTGGCGATCGTGGCGGCGACAGAGGCGGAGAGCGCGGTGGGGATCGCAGTGGCGATCGTCCGGCCTTCCGCAAGAGCAGCGGTGTCGGCAACGGCAAAGGCTCCTCGCGCAAGCGCTACTGATTGACCCATGCGCCGTCGCCGAGAGGCGATGACGCACCGAAAAATGCCGGTACCGGGGCACCGCCCCCTGAAACGCCCCGCTTTTGCGGGGCGTTTTTCGTTGCGAAAAGATATTCCAGAATATGCTTCGTTGTTGCGACTGAAAATCAACTTCGTTTACTGACTCTGTAGAAATAAAGAGAGTGATTCTCAACTTCGATACTGGAATTATTATCTTCGTTATTTCTGTTGCACTGCATTTTTTTCTATGCTTGAACAGCGTCACACAGCCTGTCACGGGCGGCCTTGCGCCGTCCTGTCGCAACAGGACAGAGAAAGGAGCATCCCATGCTGAAAGACCCGAAAGTCGTCGAGCATCTGAACATTCAGCTGACGAACGAACTGACTGCCATCAACCAGTATTTCCTCCATGCCCGTACCCTGAACCACTGGGGCGTGACCAAGCTGGGCAAGAAGGAATATGACGAGTCCATCGAAGAGATGCGTCATGCCGACTGGCTGATCGAGCGCATCCTGTATCTCGGCGGCCTGCCGAACGTGCAGCGCCTGAACCAGATCCTGATTGGCGAAAGCGTCGAGGAAATTCTGGCCTGCGATCTGAAGCTCGAAGAGAAGGCTCTGGCCGATCTGCGCGAAGGCATCGCCTATTGCGAAAGCGTGCGTGACTATGTGTCGCGTGACCTGCTGATCCGCATCCTCGCCAACGAGGAAGAGCATGAAGACTTCATCGATCGTCAGTTCGATCTGATCAAGCAGGTTGGCATCCAGCGCTACATCACGCTGAACTCCTCGCCTGCTCCCGAGCAGACGGCAGAATAAGACCCTTCTATCGACACCATCCCGGCCCGTGGCTTGGGGGGCGATAAAAGAGTGACGAAAAAACCCGGCAGCCTTGCGGCTCGCCGGGTTTTTTCATGTCTTTTTTCAGAGCGATGCGCTCATGCAAAGGCGGCGGAAGCGCCCCCCTGTTCGACCTGCTGGAACAGATGCGCGTTTTCCTTGCGCTCGCGCATGAGACTGCGCAGCGCACACACCACACCGGGCACGCAATTGCCACACTGGGCCTTGCAGCCCTTGGATGCATAGACCTCGTTTGGCCGTGAGGCGCCCCGACGAACGGCGTCGGCGATATCATGATTGGTCAGGGCGTTACACGAACAGACGATCATCAGCCATTCCACTTCAGAACGGGCCGACCCTAACAGCGTTTGAGAACCAGTCGCAACTGAAAACTGCGAGTAATTCTTAAAAATAATATCAGCTCAGCAAGCGACCGATGACACGCGCCGTGTAATCCACAACCGGCACGATGCGCCCATAATTGAGCCGTGTCGGGCCTATCACCCCGATTGCACCGACAATCCGGTTGTTCTCATTGCGGGCTGGCGCCACCACCATCGAGACACCGGACATGCCGAAAAACCCGCTCTCGGCGCCGATATAGATGCGCACCCCGTCAGAATCCTGCGCCAGTTGCAAAAGCCGCAGCATGGTCTCCTGCGCTTCAAGCCGCTCGAACAGCATCTGGATGGTCGTGAGTTTCTCGATTTCGGTAATGTCTGTCAGGAGATTTCCCTGACCGCGCAGATAGAGCGTACCGTGCTGCTCGTCCCACATGGCCAGACCACTTTCGATCACGCTTGCAGCCAGAGAATCGAGATCGGAGCGATTCTGCTGAAGATTGGCCGCTACACGCTGACGCAACGCAGCCAGCGTCACATCGCCCAGCAGGGAGTTGAGATAATTACCGGCCTCGACCAGTGCCGAGGGCGGCAGACCGGGTGGCGTCTCGATAACACGGTTTTCGACCTGCCCGTCTGCAGCAACGAGAATGACGAGCGCCTTGCCTGGGCCAAGCGCCACGAATTCGATGTGCTTGAGCGCGCCATCGCCTTTCGGCGCCAGAACGAGCCCCGCCGCAGCCGAGAGGCCGGAAAGCATCGATGATGCCTCGGCCAGCGTCTCCTGCATCGAACGCCCCTTCAGCGCGAGTCTGCCGGCAATCTGCGCGCGCTCCGTGTCATCCAGCGCACCGAACTGGAGCAGGCCATCAACAAATAGACGCACACCCTTTTCTGTCGGCAGACGCCCTGCCGACACATGGGGGCTGAACAGGAGACCGGCCTGGGTCAGTTCGGCCATGACATTGCGTATCGTGGCGGAAGAAAGAGAAGGCGTCAGTCTCTGGGCCAGAGTCTTGCTCGCCACCGGGTCACCCGTCTCCATGTAATGCTCGACGATTTCGCGCAGCACCTTGGCCGAACGGGCATCCATACCACCCGGCAGGCTTGAGAGATCGATCATGCCCAGCCCTTTCGCGTGACCTGCCCGGCTGAAAGGGCCATGGTCCTGTTACCGTTCCACCCGGATCTGGAGTCGTATTCGTGACCCGTATTGCCGCCTTATACATCCATCCAGTCAAAAGCCTGCATCGCATCGATGTTGCGGCGCTTAATCTGGAACCATGGGGACCAAGGGGTGACCGACGCTGGCTGGTGGTCTCGCCGGAAGGCAAATTCATGACGCAGCGCCAATATCCCGCGATGGCGCGCATCATCACGGCCCTTGAGGGCGAAAATCTTTATCTGTCAGGCGGTACGGCAACGCCTCTCATGCTCGTGCCACCGGGGCCAGACGCGCCCCTTGCGCTTGTGAGCGTGTGGAAAGACCGTGACATCGAGGCACGTGATGCAGGCGATGCGGCAGCGGAATGGGTCAGCACCTTTCTCGAAACACCCTGTCGCCTCGTCTACATGGCCGCACCAGAGCGGGCGCGACCTGCCGCATTCGGGAGTGTCAGCTTTGCCGACGGCTTTCCGCTACTCGTGACCAATACGGCTTCTCTGACCGATCTCAATGAACGCCTTGACCAGCCCGTACCCATGGAGCGGTTCAGACCCAATATCGTGGTCGAGTCAGAGACGCCCTGGGCCGAAGACACATGGCGTATCCTGAAGATCGGCAGCGTTGAGCTCGAACTGGTCAAGCCCTGCAGTCGCTGCATCGTCACGACCATCGATCAGGAAACGGGCACCATCCCCGTCGCACGTGAGCCGCTCAGGACAATGACCGGGTTCCGTCACCAGCCGGGCGGGGTCATGTTCGGACAGAACGCCATCATCCGGCGGGGCGGCGCCATCAGGCTGGGCGATCAGATCAACTGCCTCGCCTGAGGCCGCAAGGGCATTTTTCGCCTTCAGCGCTTTTGTCAATCGAGGCATGACGCGCTAAGGCTGCTCTCCGATAGCGTCAATACGACCGAAAACAGAGAGAACATCATGTCCAGCACCCGTCCTTCCGGCCGCAAGGCCGACGAAAACCGTGTCGTCTCCATCGAGCCGGGCTTTGCCCGCCATGCCGAAGGTTCGGTGCTGATCCGCGTCGGCGGTACCGAGGTTCTCTGCGCCGCCTCGATCGAAAACCGCGTGCCGCCCTTCCTGCGTGGCCAGGGTCAGGGCTGGATCACCGCTGAATACGGCATGCTGCCCCGCGCCACCCACACGCGCGGCAACCGCGAGGCTGCCAAGGGCAAGCAGTCCGGCCGCACCCAGGAAATCCAGCGTCTGATCGGTCGCGCCCTGCGCGCCTGCGTCGATCTGCGCGCCCTTGGTGAAATGACCATCACGCTCGATTGCGACGTGCTCAATGCCGATGGCGGCACGCGCTGCGCTGCCATTACCGGCGCCTGGGTTGCACTCGCCATCGCGCTCGACAAGCAGATCAAGGCTGGCACGCTCAAGCGCTCGCCGCTGCGCGCGCAGGTCGCTGCCGTTTCCTGCGGCCTAACCGAGGCTGGCCCGGTGCTCGATCTCGATTATGTCGAAGACAGCTCGGCTCAGGCAGACACGAACTTCGTGCTGACCAGCGAAGGCGGCATTGTCGAGATTCAGGGTACGGCTGAAGACGCCCCCTTCAGCGAGGCCGAATTCAACGCTCTCATGGCGCTGGCCAAGACCGGCACGGCACGGCTGTTCGAAATCCAGCGTGCTGCGCTCGAGAGCGTCAAATGAGCAGCGAACGGCGCCTGAGCCGTGGCGAGCGCATCGTGCTCGCCAGCCATAACAAGGGCAAGCTGGTCGAATTTCGTGCGCTTCTGGCCGAGACCGGAATCGAGATTGTCTCGGCGGCCGAACTCGATCTGGCCGAGCCGGAAGAAACAGCAGATAGCTTTGAGGGCAATGCCGCCATCAAGGCTCTGGCAGCAGCCAGAGCCACCGGCCTGCCCGCGCTTTCCGATGATTCCGGCTTTTGTGTCTCGGCGCTGGATGGACGCCCTGGCATCTATTCAGCCCGCTGGGCCGGACCGGGTGGCGATATGATGGTCGCCATGCAGCGTGTGCATGACGAGATGGGCGATTCAGCAGACAAGAAGGCTGCTTTTGTCGCCGTTCTCTGCCTTGCCTGGCCGGATGGCACAACACGCTTCGCCGAAGGGCGCTGCGAAGGAACGATCTGCTGGCCACCGAGAGGCGATCACGGTCATGGCTATGACCCGATGTTCGTGCCCGAAGGCGATTGCCGCAGTTTTGCCGAACTCTCATCCGATGAGAAGAATGCGACCAGTCATCGCGGTCGCGCGTTGACCCGGTTCCTGAAAACCTGCGTCAGCACTGACCCTGTTTGATACGCCTGGAGTTGCCGTCATGAAGACAAGCCCGTTTCTTTTCGCTGCCTGTGCGCTTGCTCCCTTCATGGCGAGCGCTCTCGCTGCACCGCTTTTCGACCCAACCGGTTTCGAACTGCGTGAAACACAGCCTTTCAGCATCTCGGTGCAACCGACCGCCACGCTCGCTTCGGCCCGGAATCCGGCCTATCATCTGGTTCCGGGTGGCATCACGCTCAGCAGCGCGGCCCGCAAGCCGACGGCTTATCACGCCCGTCAGCCGCGAACGGAGCTTTCGGAAAGCCACATCTGGCGTGTGCAGGATACACCGGCCGCCTTCAGCACAGCGCTCCATATCGACCAGTTCCCGAAATCAGGTCAGATCGTTCTGGCCGAACTTGGCCCCGATAATGACAATGCCCCCCTGCTGAGGCTGATGATCGACGGAGATCGCGTGGTACTGCGTGGCATGATCGACAACGCCCCTGCAAATGGTGTGGCAGTCGGCACGATTGACGCCACGCATCAGGCGCATATTGCCCTCCAGACACGTGCTGATGGACAGGTGACGACCCTCGTCAACGGAACGCAGAGCCAGTTGCATCTGACCCGTCAGGCGCTTTCCATCCCTGTCGTGTTCCGCACGGGCGCCCATGTCGTTGAGGATATCGGCACCACGCCGGACACCGTAACCGTTACCCTGACAGGGCTGAGCGCCAGTCATGGCACAGTCGGATCAAGCCTTCGCACGTAAGATCACGACACCGAACGCCACGAACACGATGGCCGTCAGGCGGTTGAAAGCCCGCCTGACCGGACGGCGGCTCAGAAACCGCGAAAGCGAGTGGCCGCCGATACCGTAAACGGACAGCCAGAGCGTGTCCGAAAACAGATAGGTCACAAGCAGGATGCCGAATTGCGGCAGGACCGGCTTGTGATGATCGACGAATTGCGGAAAGAACGCTGCCGCGAACAGCAGCAGTTTTGGATTGCTGATGCCCACCAGAAAGCCGTTGCGATACAGGCTCCAGGCACTTGCCCGGCTCTCGCTGCCACCGCCGCTGGTTGTATCAGTTGCATCGTCGCCTGAACGCCAGGCCTTGATCCCGAGATAGACGAGATAGGCTGCGCCCGCATAACGAATGACATCGAACAGACGCGGCATGGCGGCCAGCACTGCCCCGATACCGACCATCGACAGCACAAGAGCAAGAAACAGCGCCGAGATGCATCCGGCCATGGCAGCCGTGCTGCGTCTGAACCCGACCTGAACGCTGCGACTCAAGGCATGCATCATGTTCGGACCCGGCGTCGCCGAGATGAAGAAAACAGTGACCACGAAAAGCCACCAGGTCTGCATGGTCATGATGAACAATGTTCCCGAGAGTCGTTACCTTATGCAGATCTAATAAGACGCGCTGCGTCTGTCTCCTTTTTTGGCGTCCGACGCCCGATGCATGCCCACTCAGCCTTCGAGGGATTGCAGCTCGAACAGGCGACGATAGATGCCGCCCTCACGCTGCACCAGCTCGCCATGGGCGCCATCTTCCATCAGCTTACCCTTGCTGAAGACCAGAATACGGTCGAGCTCCATGACCGTGGAAAGACGATGCGCCACGACAATCACCGTGCGACCCGCCATGAGGCGATGCATTGCATCCTGGACCAGCACCTCTGATTCGGAATCGAGGCTTGATGTCGCCTCATCGAAAATCAACAGCGGCGCATCTGCAAGGAAGGCGCGCGCAATGGCCACGCGCTGGCGCTCGCCCCCTGAGAGCTTGACCCCGCGTTCACCCACCAGCGTGGCATAGCCTTCAGGCAGGCGCTCGATGAAGGCACTTGCATTGGCAAGCCGTGCCGCCCGTTCGATTTCGGCCTGGGTAGCGCCCGGGCGGGCATAGGCGATATTCTCGGCCAGCGAGCGATGAAACAGCATCGGCTCCTGCGGGACGATGGCAATGCGCGCGCGCAGCGAGTCCTGCGTGACATCGCGCACATTCACATCATCGATGAGCACCCGCCCCTCACTGGTGTCATAAAGCCGCTGGATGAGCTTAGTGAAGGTGGTCTTGCCCGAGCCGCTTGGCCCTACCAGCGCCACGCGCGAGCCGGGCGAAATGGTTACATCGAGATCCTGATAGAGTGGCGTATCCTGACCGGGGTACTGAAACGTCACTTTTTCAAAGCGCACACGCCCCTGGGTGAAAGCCGCCTTCTTCGCGCCCTTGCGATCCTGAACGCCCGGCGCCTCATCAAAAATCGCGACCAGTTCTTCCATCTCGTTGACCGAACGCTGAACCTGGCTCACCTGCTGCCCCAGATCGCGCAGATAACCCTGCACCAGAAACACCATGGTCAGCACATAGGCCACATCGCCCGGGCCGGCCTTGCCCTGCCACCACTGCCAGACGATCAGCGCAACCAGCAGCATACGCATGACCAGCGAGGCAAAGCCCTGAAGATTGGCGCTGTTGGTCCCTCTGATCCAAGTACGCAAGGTGCGGTTGCTCCAGGCGCGCAGTACCCGGCCCAGACGGCGTTCCTCACGATGCTCGGCGCCAAAAGCCTTGACCACGGCATTGCAGGTCACGGCATCGGCAATGGCTGCGCCAACCTTGGTATCCCAGCGATTGGCGGCACGGGCGGACGGCGCGACGTAACGCAGGGTCAGCACGACCGAAAGCCAGGTAAACAGCACGACAGAAAGCGCCAGAACGGCCCCCATGAACGGCGAATGCCAGGCCAGCACCAGCGTGGTGCCGGTCAGGACCAGCACCTCCGGAGCAATCAGGAGAAGCAGCGTATCGTCGAGTGTGTCGATTGCCCACATGCCGCGCGTCAGCTTGCGCACGGTCGAGCCTGCAAAATTATTGGCATGCCAGTCGGTCGAGAAACGCTGCACGCGGGCAAAGCCCTGGGAAAGCGCGCGCTGCATGATGGCCAGACTCAGATGGGTGATGCCCAGATAGGACGAACGACGACCCAGCAGCCCCACAAGACCCAGGGCAATAAGCCCCCCCACCATCAGCAGTGCATCGTTGCGCAGCGCAAGCTGCGACGCATCATGCGGCGCCCCGCCTGTATGGCTGGAAATATCGGTCACCAGACGCCCGGAAAGGACGGGGGTCGCAACATCCGCAATCGTGGCAAGCGCAATACCCATGAGAGTGCGCGTCAGAAAAGCCGGGTGTTCCAGCCAGCGGCGCATGACGAAGCGCACGATCTCCACGAAGGCAATATCGCGCTTTTTCTCGCCCTTTTTCTGGGCGCTCTGGTCGGAATCGGACACGAAAGGAAGCTCCTCCGCCGGATAACGCGACCGGGCGGGCATACTGGAAGTCTTGATCGGGAAGCGCTTATTGTGGGGGCTCAGACGCTCTTATGCAACATGACGAAATGGTTCTGATGTCTCTTCCCTCGGCCAGACGGGCCATGACACGCGCCCAGGCGCGCGATTTCATCACCTCTCTCGCCGAGGCCAATCCCGATGCCGAGAGCGAACTCGATTACAGCGACGCCTTTTCGCTGCTCGTGGCCGTCGTGCTTTCTGCCCAGGCCACGGATAAATCGGTCAACAAGGTGACGGCTGGTCTGTTTGCCGATGCGCCCGATGCGGCTGCGATGGTGGCCCTGGGTGAGGAAGGCATCGCCGCCCATATCCGCACCATCGGACTCTGGCGCGCCAAGGCGAAGAATGTTCTCAAACTCTCCGAGCAGCTTCTGGCCCTGCATGACGGGATCGTTCCCGCCGACAGGGCTGCGCTAGAGGCGCTGGCCGGGGTAGGACGCAAGACAGCCAGCGTGGTGCTGAACGTGATGTTCGGCGAGAGCGCCATGGCGGTCGATACCCATATCTTCCGGCTTGGCAATCGTACCGGACTGGCACCGGGCAAGACCACGAGGGCTGTGGAAGACGGGCTGATCAAGCGCATCCCGCCCGACATGCTGCGACCTTCGCATCACTGGCTCATCCTGCACGGGCGTTATGTCTGCAAGGCACGCAGCCCCGAATGCTGGCGCTGTGTCGCCTTTACGCCTTGTCTTTTCCCGCTCAAGACCCAGATTCTTGAAAGAAAAGGAGAACCTGCATGAGCACGTATATCGTCTTCACCCGTGAAGAGACCCTCGATCAGAAGGAACTCGACACCTATTTCTCTCTGGTCGCCGAGACTTTCGAAGGTCATCCGATCAAGCCGATCGTCGCTTACGGAGCTCAGAAGGCGCTCGAAGGCAATGAGCCCGAGGGCATCGTGATTGTGGAATTCCCCAGCCGTGAAACAGCCCTCGCCTGGTATGACGGTGACGCTTATCGCAAGGTGCGCGAGCATCGCTTTCTTGGCGCCAAATACCGCGCCACCCTCGTCGAAGGCGTCTGAACGCTTTCGGCACGAAGTCTCTCTGATCGGGCATTCTGCCCCGATCAGAGAGATGATAGACGCAAGGCAAGGAGCCAACCCGATTATGCCTACTCCTCCCTAAGAGCGCGCGGCAAGACAGAAACACAAGAATAGCTCAGGGCGACCGACAGCACGCCATCAGAAAACACCCTTTCACCATCAGTCTTCAAATTGCGTTGCACCAGCCTCGCAATATCCGATCACCGTCACCCTGCGCCAAACTGAATTCCGCACTGCGGGATGGAGGCCCTCATGCCACCTCGGGTCCGACGACTAGCCGATAGATCTCCATGGCCGGGTGATCGCTTAGGTCATCCTCAAGCAGATAGGGCCCACAGGCCACAATCTCGATGCTGAGAATTCCGACGCTGTCGGGATCGCGCTTTCCAAGTACGATATGACCGGCGCCTTTGGTCCAGCGCAGAGCTGGATTTTCATCAGGATGCCAACCGTTCAGTGGGCAGGACTGAAGATGAGATAAGACTTCCCGCTGCGTTGCCGCATCATAGAGAGAGATTTCCCCGACCAAGACGCCCAGCATACGTCGATCATCGCAGAACGGCCCAATCGCGTCGCTCGGCCGCGACGACCGTGAGCAAAGGATAAGGTGCTCGACACCGGCCGGCACTCGGAACACGTAACGCGTTCCGACAACCCGCAGCGCTTCAATCTTTTCGCCCTCAACGGTGAGGAGATGAAGTGCCGGATCACTTGTCACAGCATGCGCAAAGGTGGCTTGCCCATCATCCCGACTCAGTATCTGCCTGTAGAGAGGTTCGACAAAAGCCTGGGTCGTATTCAACGGGGCCGCAGCATCATGTGCCCAGTTCTTCGCCCGAAATACATCGCCAACGCGTATGACATTCTCTTCCCGGCGGAAAGACGCCTGGTGAAAACTCGCACGATTGCCGGTGTCCAGATAGCTTTCGGTCATGACCCCGTTGGCAGAGATTACGGCGTGCTCTTCCGTTTCGATATGAAAGTAATCATACTCCTCGATAGAGGTATCGTAGAAGATTGTTCTGCCGTTTACGAGCATCCGCACGGGGACAAAGCAGCCATTGAGAAAAAGACAGTGTTCAGCCGTGATAAGCAGATCCTGGTTCGGAACGTTTTCCGCAATGGCGTTCCTGCAGATGCGGACCGGATATCCCGCCAGGTCAGGCTTGCACCCCTGTCTGACACGATGATGGCGCGATCCGATCCAGCTGAGCGGTGCCACATCCTGAACTCCGTCACGCCAGACATGCACCATGTCGCCAACCATCAGGGCCTCAACCGCAACCGGACCATTCGGAGTGCTGATGAGCGATCCAGCCAAAAAACAGACGAGAAGCAAGTACCCCGACCCACTCGGCTCCTCAATGAATGCCCCTCCCTGCCCGTTATAATCGCTGTTGGCCAATGTGACGGTAGCCACAGCCTTGCCGGCACTCAAGACGGTCAGCGTGTTGCCCACTACTGTTGTCGCGTAGGCATCATTGCCAGCCATAAGCTCGGGGAAATAGAGATAACTGCCCGATTGAAGAGAGGCATTCATGACGCGCGTCAACGACCCGTCAGAGAGCGAGCCATCGACAACCAGCGTTCCACCAGACTGGATCGTTACCCGACTGAGCGTAGTGCCGCTGGCAACTGCGCTGCCGCCAGCTGACACGATGACATCGCCTAGCAGTTTGCCCGCAGAAGAAGCGATCGTCACATTCGTGGCGATCCCGCCGGAGGAAACATAGACATTGCCACCCGACAAGGTCAGATTCGACAGAACGTTTCCCCCGTGTGGGCCAACCATGGCGATCGCACTACCACCCTGAAGAACGGTAACGACGCCTCCCGGATTGGCGAGGCTGTTGATGATGGTTCCGCCCGCGCTCACATTGACGACGCCCCCGCTATTGATGGCCCAATCGACCGCGACACCGCCATTGATATTGGCACTCCCCCCGGCATCCACGAGCGCACCATAGGCCGTACCTCCATTGACATTGAGCTCGCCCCGAGCACCGACATAGCTGCTTGTCGCTGACCCACCCATGACGACCTGAATGCCGTAACGCCCGATCTGTGTCGCGTTAGCCACACCCCCGGCAAGCACATTCTCGACGCCACATGTATTGCTGTCAGAACCAGTCAAGACCGTACCCGACGTGGTCCCTCCTGCTGCCACATTGAGGATCGCGGCTTTGCCCGAAACCGTGGCATTCTGGATGATACTTCCAGCGCTCGTAAAAACGGTCACACTCGTGGTGATGGCGATATTAGATGTGACGTTGCCGGAGCCTCCCAAGCTGGCGCTCGCCCCCTGAAGGAAGGTAACGTTTGCCAGATCGGTCGAATGGGTAGTTGAGAGCGTTGCACCCGCGCTGAAAGTAGCGCTAGCGCCTGGCGCTACGTTGATATCGGTTACCACTCCGCCTTGTGAAACAAAGAGCGCACCGGCGCTCCCTGCAGCGGTGCCGCTAACCGTCACGTTGGATGCAGCCCCCCCTGTGAGAATGACTGCAGAACCCCCATGATCAAGAATAAGATCAGCGGCGAGGCCGCCGTTGCTCACCGTCTCCACACCGCCATTTCGTACGATCGTGCCGATCGACTTGGCGCCATTAAAGAGCACTTCTTTGCCATAGCGGTCGATAATGCTGCCCTTGGCAACACCGCCATCCATGACATTAATCGTTCCGACACCGTCTGGCTGCAGAATCCCCCCACCAGAGCCACTGGCTGTCACACCTGAGAGAACACCCCCCGATACGGCAATGACTGAGGCGCCTAGTCCGGACACAACGCCGCCCGACATGAAGCCATCCTCGCCAACCATCACATTTGCGCCGTTTGTGACTGTGTTGTTGAGCACGGTGCCACCGGCAGAGACGGTCTGTACGCCCCCCGAAGAGACCACCGTATCGAGCGCGACCCCCATGCTTGTTACATCTTCCTTGCCACCAGCAAGAATGGTCGTCGACTGCGTGGTGCCGTTATTGACGATGATCGTGCCACGGCCACTGACGCTGGCATTGGCGCCGTTATCGATGACAGGATTATAGGCAGTGCCCCCATTGACGCCCAACGTTCCACCCGTGAGAACATGGGCCGTATCGAGCGTCCCTCCCGTCTGTGAAATCGTTCCACCCGACTGGATTGTAGCGGATGTCGTGACACCGCCGGAGAGAGCAAACTTGCCTCCGTTACTAATGACAGGTTGGAAAGCAGAGGCGCCTGCCAGCACGATCGCCGACCCGTTGGCAGCCAAGGTCATAGCCGAAGCGACACCACCCGATGATACCATCATCAGGCCGCCATTCTGCACCCTGTCATCTATCGTCACGCCTCCGGCGCGGACATTGATCTGCCCGTAACCATTGACGAAATTGTCTTGAGCCACGGCGCCATTAGACACATTCAACGTGCCAACCCCGACAGGTGTCAGGCCGAAAGCCGAGGCTCCGCTCAGGGTGAGCCCGACAGCGCTCCCACCCGATTGAAGCGTGACCACGGCGTTCATTCCGGATACGAGGCCACCTGAGACCACCCCACTGAGCCCGACCATGACAGTGGCGCTCGAAGTGACCGTGTTCCCAAGCGCAGTACCGCCAGAGATGACCGTCTGGATTCCCCCGGAAGAAATAACCGTGTTGAGCGCAACCGCTGAGTTAGTAATCACAGTTGAGCCCCCGGCCGACAAGGCCAGACCCTGTATCGAGATCCCATCGGCAATGAGCGTTCCGGCGCCGGTGACGACAGCAGTCGCACCAGTCTCGACGATCGGATTATAGCTCGTGCCGCCGGTCACGTTCAGCGCGCCCTGAGCCTTGATCGTAGCGCCACTCACGAGGCCACCCGACTGGTTGAGCGCACCGCCTGCCTCGACAACATCGTCGAGGCTCGTGCCGCCTGCCTGAACGCTCAACGTTCCGGCAATCTGGTTTTCCTGACTCGCACCGCCCGAATTGATTGTGGTGCCAGCCTTGGCCAGTATCTGCGTCTGCGTCAGCGTACCACCCAAGGCGACCACTGCCGTACCGCCCGACGACACGGTGTTACCGGTGGCAATGCCGGCTTTGCCCACATAAAGCGATCCGCCAGAGCCAATGGTGACATTGAGACTCGATCCAGCGGAAGTAATCTCTGTCGATCCAGAAGCGATAGTCGCTATGCCGCCCGGCGCGACCTGTGTGTTGATGGCGGTGCCGCCTGAATAGACGGGGATGACAAGATTGAGACCCCACGCGCCATCGACGGTCAGGGTCCCTGCACTTGCGATCTGGGTGTTCGACACGGCGCCACCCGACACCCGGATGATGTCACCGGCACCGGCGGAGAGATTGCTGGAGTTCTTGCCGAATCCTACGGTTGTACTGGTCATGCCTACCTCTTTATTTTTGTTTTGTATTTTTGTTTTTCAGGTGAAGGGCGGCGTTCAGAACCTTGATCACATGACCGGGCGTGATGAGCCGCGTACACTCGAATTGTCTCTCGGTATTCTTGTGACGAGGGCACCAGAGAAAATCATGGTGGTCGAATTTCTCGGTGGCGTCGTTCCAGCACGAATTGCACGCGTGCCAGTTGATCACCCTGAATTCGGTCTCGAATTCATTGGTTGGGTGCGTAAAACCGGAAATCATGACCACCGGCGTGCCGCTCGCCCAGGCGAGCCAGGAAAGACCGGAAGAGAGCCCCACGAAGGCGCTGGCATGGCGAAGCCACCGCACGCGCTCGCTCAGAGGCCGGTCGCCTGTCTGGTCCTCCGCACCGTGAGGAATGCGGTTCCACATGATTCCGGCGCCGTAGAAGGGCGATTTGTCGATACAGATTACACGATATCCCTGTGCGAGCGCCCAACTGACAAGAGAGAGCCATCCCTCCGGGTTGTTCCAGTATTTGCACTGGGTGCTCGCCTGGGTAGCGATACAGATATATGGCTCGTCTATCGGTGGCGTATCCATCTCGGCAGCAGAAACGACCGGACGAATTTCTTCAGGCGTGACGCCCAGGATATAAGCGGCCGTCTTGTGCAACCCGACTTGACGAAAATCAGTAGGCTGATTCAGGAATTCCGGATCGTCAAAAAAAAGACCAAGAGAATAGCTCGCATACGCGTCATCCATGATGACGCAGTCGCGTGCCTCTTCAAGCGTGAGAAAACGGATCTCGGGGTAATTATCCGCCAGAAGCGCAATAAGCGAGGCGTCCATGATACAGACGACCGTTGCACCATGTATTTCGCCAAAACGTGCAGCGTAGGGAAACCAGGCCAGAGCGTCGCCCAATGTGCTGACAGGCATCTGAATGACAACGATTTTTCCGGCGCAGTCATAGGCGTGGCTGAGCACTTCCGATCTGGCACCCGTCTCATCAACTTCTTCGACAAGGATATGGAAGCGATTGAAATAACGCTTGGTCGAGGTGATGAAGCTGCCGCTCGAGCAATGGCGGAAAATGATATTACCGCTATCGAGGTCGCTCAGCGTCAGGCACCACTCCCCCATACCGCGCGCAGGCAGACTGACACGAGCACCGGCATTAAAGTCGAAACGTATGCCAGAACTGTGGGCAATGGTCGGTACGGTTGAAGGAGGCAGATAACAGCTGTGCGAAGGCGGCTTAGACTCCACCTCCCTATCAATAATCTGTTCATCTGTGCCCATGACTTCTTTCTCATCCGGATGGTGCTTTTATTGGCCATGCCGTGCCCCGCGTTCTTCGCCATGTGAGAATGACCGCGATGACACGCTTCAGATACGAAGGCGCCAGCGAAGGTGGACGCGGCGAAAGCCGGGCGAGAGATCACGGTTGCGTGTGTCAGAAACCTGAGAAAACAAGCGCGCTGTTCAGGGAAGAAAACGCGCGGTCGCAGTCACGGGCCAAGGACCGGAAAGCTGCCAATCATGGGTTATTCGAGCAAAATCGAAACGGCGCGACGCGATCGGGCGATCCGCGGCAAGCAAGCTGATTGTCGTTTTTCGCGCTCGGGCGGAATGCTTGACGCGCGGAGCTGGGCCATTTTGCCGTGGGCGATACTGGAGATATCGTCGCCTGCGACCCAGACAGACTTCGACCGCGTACAGAAGCCCCCACCTGGCTCGGCGCCCCGAGACGTTTCAATAAAGCCCGACTCAAATAATTAATTGGCGCGCAAGGCGTCGACAGCACCCATGGCGGCGAGATCCCACCGGATCTGGAACGGTTCGGTGCCCCTGAAGGCACCGACATGCACATGCGGGTTGCGTGCGACGCCATTATTGCCGTCGACGGCCACCACATCGCCTGCTTTCACGTGGTCACCGGCCTTGACCCGAATATCCTGCACATGGGCGTAGACAACCTCCACCCCATCCTGTCGTCTGAACAGGATCATGCTTGCAGGCGGTTTGCCCATGCTCCCCGGCACATTGACCACCGGATTGACATGGACGTAGACCACAACCGCGTCAAAAGGCGCGTGGACTGACGCCTTCCAGCCATACCAGTCCTCGTTTTTTTCTCCTGAGCCTCTGTAGAGCTGGTTGAACCCTGCGGCATCCGAGGCGCCGCCGACAATCATGCAATCCGTACCGAGCGCATCACCGGCGGTTACAAGCTGGCCCAGTGGGTGCTCCCCGCAGACGAAGGGTTTGTCGAAAAGCGGTGCCAGCGTGACCTGATGAATAACCTTCGATTCAGGCACCATCTCTTCCAGACCGGGCGGCAGGTTCATGGCCTTGAGCTTCTCATGATAGGCGCGCAGCAATGCGGTGCTGGGCGTTGCCGACGCCTGAAAACCGCCCCCCATCAGGGACAGGAGAACAAGAAGCGCCATTTTCCGAGCTGAATTCATGAAGCACACCCTTTTTACAACGACTGCATCGATAGAAGGCACTCGCGCCATGAAGGGGCTTTCCGGCGAGTCCAGCCACCTTCCGGGCCGGTCATCATGCCTGCCAGGATGACATAATGTGAGAGTCTGGACGAACAGGGTGCGTTCACGTTCTCTTGGGGTAAAACGGCATCTCCCCGCTCGGAACGCCCGGCCCCAGACGTATCGAAGGTTTCATGTCCTCACTCAGCCTGTTCGCCATTCTGCTGACGCTTTGCACTATCTGCGGCATTCTCAATTACAAGCTGCTGCGGCTGCCCATGACGATCGGTATCCTGCTGATCGCTCTGGTCGGATCGCTTGTGGTGAAGGGGCTCGACCTCGCCCTGCCAAGCGTCGATCTGCACACCTTGCCGATGAACCTTCTGGCCTCGGCAGACCTGCCCGGCAATCTGCTCGACGGGGCGTTGTCGTTTCTGCTTTTTGCCGGTGCGTTGCAGGTCAATACACGCGAGCTGATGGCGCGAAAATTCTCGGTTCTCTTCCTTGCCATCGTAGGGACCATTCTCGCCGTCTTCCTGCTCGGTGGCGCCATGTACTGGGTGATGGTCGCTGTCGGTCTGCCGATTCCCTTCCTATGGTGCGTCGTGCTGGGCGCCATTCTCGCGCCAACCGATCCGGTCTCGGTGGTGGGCATGCTTCGCCGCCTCGGCCTGCCGGGGCCCATACAGGCCATTTTCGCAGGGGAAAGCCTGTTCAATGACGGTGTCAGCATCGTCATCTTCGGCCTTGCCATGACACTTGTGACCGGGGAAGCCCACCACCTTACGCTGTTCGACGCGCTTGAAGCATTCGGTCTCGAGGCCATCGGCGGCAGCGCCCTGGGTTTTGTGGCCGGCATGATCGGGCTTCTCTGCTTTCGTGCGGCACGGGACAGCCATCTTCAGCTTCTGGTCTCGCTCAGCCTTGCGGCAGGCACGTTCAGCCTGGCCCATGCGCTGGGTATGTCCGGGCCGATCGCTGTCGTGGTGGCGGGACTCTGCCTCGGCAGCGAACGTGCCAAAAGCAGCATGGACGATCATGCCCGCGAGGAACTCAACAGCTTCTGGACGCTGGTCGATGAGGTTCTGAACGCGCTGCTTTTCCTGATGATCGGCTTCGAGGTGCTGGCTACCATTCCGGGAATGCATGCTTTGTGGGCCCTGCTTCTGGGAATTCCGCTCTCGATTGCTGCCCGTGCGCTGAGTGTGTTTCTCGCAATCCTGCCGATCCATCTCTATGGCGAGGATCGAGGCCGTATGCTGGCGGTGCTGACCTGGGGCGGGCTGCGCGGCGGCATTTCGCTTTCGCTCGCCCTGACCCTGCCACCAGGGCCGATGAAGGATATTCTGGCGCCTATCTGCTACGGGATCGTGGTATTCACCATTCTGGTTCAGGGCCTGACCATGGAGCGCGTGGCGCTGCATTTCTACCCCAAGAGCAAATAGCCTTTACTCTGCCTGTGCCATGGGCAGGTTCGGCACACCTCGAAATCCGACGCGCGGCACCCAGAGCCGCGCGCCCCGCCACGAGCGATCGGAGACAATCTTGAGGCGGTTACCCTGCACCCGAAGCAGGACAGCGCCGTCGCGCCAGACCGTGAAACGATCAATGAACCCGCCAGCGCGACAGTCCTCAGGCAGGGGAACAGCGCTGACGATAAAGCCCCTCTGCTGACACGCCGCAGCCCGACTTTCTGACGAGGGCAAGGCAAACCACAGTGAAACAGACAGGGGGAGCGCCAAGGTACAGCCGCTCGCCGTACAGGCAGGGCTTGCGGAAGACATCATGACAGGCAGGGGCCAGGCGCGTTGCCACGCCTCCAGAACGCGGTTTGCGAGCCCGTTATGCGGCCCCGCAACCCAGTGACCGTCTTGCTGGAAGGCGATTACACCCGCATCTGGAGACACCAGTACCAGAGGGCTTTCGCCAAGCACAGGCGACACCACGCCAAGCATCAAAAGGGGCAGAAACCCGAAACGTGCACGCCCCCGCCAGAGACAGAACCCTGCCAGCCCGGCCATATAGAGCGCCAGACCTTCCCAGCCCATATGCGGGACAGGCACATGGGCCAGCGGGAAAGAGGCCACGCATTCAGCCAGCGACGAAATAAGCCCGATCCCCTGCCCCATGACCCAGAGCGGCGGCCCGGACAGGCCGAACGGCATCAGCAGCAAGGCAAGAAGCCCCGCAGGCATGACGCAGAATGCCGCAACCGGCACGGCAACGAGATTGGCCAGAATGAACCAGGGCTGAAAACTGCCAAATCCCGCCATGACCAGAGGCAGCGTCGCCCCCCCGGCCAGCGCACTTGTGAGAGACAGCAAGGCGAGATGATGCCCCGGCCCGTTTTTCTTTCCCTGTTCGGCGCGCCTGACGAAATGCGGACGCAGCGCCTCATAACCGGCGATCAAGGCCATGACGGCCGCAAACGACATCTGAAAAGACAGATCCAGTACCAGCACGGGAGACGCCATGAGCAGCACAAGCGCCACGAGCGCCAGAGACCGCATCGACAGCACACGCCGCCCCGTCAGAAGGGCCAGTGTCGCCAGCCCTGCCATGCCAAGACTGCGCAAGGCCGGGAGATGGAAGCCCGTGAGCGCGACATAGATCAGCCCTGAGGCCAGGGCCGTGAGAGCCGCGATCTCACGACAGGGCAGACGCAGACCCAGCCATGGCCAGAGCACCAGCGCCTGTCTCGTCATGACGAACACCGCTCCCATGACCAGCCCAAGATGCAATCCGGCAACGGCAAGAATATGGGCAAGGCCCGACGCAGCATAAGCGTCGCGGGTCTTCTGGCTGATTCCCTCGCCATGACCGGCCAGCAGGGTCGACGCAATGGCGGCGCGCTGACCTGAAAGATGCGTGGCGATTACCGCCGCAATATGTAGACGCCATCGCCCAAGCGCATGACCCTGCGGAGCCTGCACAATATCAGGCACACCAAGAACGCGCCCTGTTCCGGCCAGACCATCGAACCAGCCCTCCATCTGGCGATCCCGACCACCGGGAAAATCGGGCCAGTCAGGCGGCCGCAACACAGCATTCAGCCGCACCACCATTCCCGGTGCGTAATTCTGTTCATCATGGGTAAAGAGCAGCAGATCGCGTTTCAGCGGAGCCATGCCGATATCGACCCCGGTTTCGAAAACGGCCTGACTGAGCCGCAGGCGTTGAACAACATGCCCCTCCTCGCCATGGCTTGAAACATCGGCAATCACGCCATGCATCGTCACGGCGATCGACGGCAAGGCAGGCATGGGAGGCTGGCGCCAGGCCTGACCACGTGCCGCCAGAAACCCGAGGCTGACCAGCAGCACGACGAAGCCCAGCCCGCGAGCGGTCAGACGCCGCCAGCCGGATATCAGAAGCATCAACCCCGAAAAGCCGCAGAGGCTCGCCCGACCGTAACCGGGCTCATGGAGGGGAAGAAAATAGAGCAGGCTCCCGATAGCCCAGGCAACGGGAAGCCAGGCGACCAGGGCACGTCCCTGCCCGAGCAAGCAGGATTCCACAAAGGCTGCGAGCCGTGCGGGAATCATGGGGCTTCTTCCCGCCTCCCGTCAGAAGGCGTTTGCCCTCTGGAGTCCCCCGACCCGGGATTGTCAGGGGGCGGAGGGAACATGATCCTGGTAGCGCTCCCAGTGTTTGACCAGCTCCGCTACGACAGGGGCTCCAGCGCGCTCGTTATTGTCGAAGGCCATGATCTGGCCGGGCCCCTCATCACCCATGGACTGGGTGAGCGACACGCCCGGTGGCGGCAGGGAGGGATTCGAACCGGAGCGCAGCACCATGATGCGGTCTGGCGCCACATACCCCCATTGGGCCAGAAGGCGCATTTCCTTCTGGTTGGTCTGGCTTTCTTCATTGGTCATGACGAACACGCCCTGATCTTTCGTCCAGAGCTTCACCCAGTCCTGCGCCCATTTATTGCGGGCCTCGCCATGCCAGTAGCGCAACGCCCCCAATGTCTCACCCATGAGAATCATGGGCGGTTTGCTGGCAGGAGAACCTGCTGGCCACGCCTTGCGCCGCCGGGCGATCTCGGGATCATCGGCCAGTTTGACACCCTTGCTCAGATCATAGGCCCAGCGGGCCAGCCCCTGATTGAGCGGATAAGCCTTGGTCAGCTGTGCCACATCGGTGACCGAGCCATAATGATTGGCATCCTTCGGCAGCGTATTGGGGCGCTCTGCGCCGATTGCGTATAGCCCGTAAGGCCAGTCGGCAGGAATCGACCGGTCATCGAGCTCACGCAGGGCATCGCCATCCACCACCCAGCGCGCCCAGGCCACGCTGCCGACAGACGCCACATTAGGATTGACGCCAGAGATACCGGTGAAGATCCAGTAGGTCTTTTTCAGATCGAATGCCGGGTCGAGTGCCAGTGCCATCAGCTCCGATGCCCCGGACCGCAGAACGAGCCCGTAAACTCCCTGCGCATTGCGTCGCAGAATCGGCTCCTTCACGCCACGCACGGCCACGGGTTCGGTCAGATGCTCGCGCTCGACCCAGTCCTGATATTCACCCGGCGCATCGCCCGTATCGGCACCGTTTTCCCACCCTGCGACAATAATCACTCTGGGTGAGACACGCTCTTGAGCCATAGCAGGCATTACGCCCCCCAGACAGAGCGCGACAGAAGCAAGAAGCATATGGGAAAAAGGGCTTTTCATATCGATATCGTGACATCGAATACTGCGCCATGCAAACCCCCGACAGACACACTCCCGATGGGGCGGGGCCTTCTGCCAGCATAAGGGGCGACGCCTCACAAGCCAGCCGACCAGAACCCGCGATCGCTGTGGGCCGCTTCCCCCGCGAGGGGCACGCGCCTTTCCCCCCATCTCACAGGTTCCCAAAGAGGCAGGCGACAGGGCACGAGCGGCTTCTCAACAAAGCGCGCTCCGGTAGTGTGCTGGCCTCAATCATGCTATGCAGCCGCCATGACCGTTCGCACACGCTTTGCCCCCTCTCCCACCGGCTTGCTGCATATCGGCAATGCCCGTGCGGCCCTGTTCAATTTCCTCTTCGCCCGCCACCATGGCGGGCAATTCCTGCTCAGAATCGAGGATACGGATCGCGAGCGCTCCACGCAGCGCGCAGTCGATGTGATCTTCGAAGGCCTGGCCTGGATGGGAATCACGGCGGATGAGGAACCCGTGTTCCAGTCCACGCGACAGGGGCGCCACACGGAAGTGGCTCAGGAATTGCTGGCAAAGGGCCTGGCCTATCGCTGCTATTGCACCGCCGATGAGCTGAAGCAGATGCGAGAAGACGCCATCGCGAATGGCCAGCCGCCCCGCTATAACGGCATGTGGCGCGATCGCGACCCGTCCGAAGCCCCTGAAGGCGCGCCTTTTGCTGTGCGCCTCAAGGCCCCGCGCGACGGCGAGACTGTCATCAACGATCTGGTTCAGGGCGAGGTCCGCGTGGCCAATGCCGAAATGGACGATCTGATCATCCTGCGCTCGGATGGCACACCGACCTATCTCCATGCCGTGGTCTGCGATGACCATGATATGGCCATCACC
The DNA here is from genome assembly GCF_025994195.1 of Asaia spathodeae NBRC 105894. NCBI lineage: Bacteria > Pseudomonadati > Pseudomonadota > Alphaproteobacteria > Acetobacterales > Acetobacteraceae > Asaia > Asaia spathodeae. The sequence goes on from NZ_BAPY01000002.1 coordinate 156,882, forward strand.
CATGTCATTCGCGGTGACGACCATCTGACGAACACCTTCCGTCAGGCGATGATCTATCGTGCCATGGGCTGGGATCTGCCGCATTTCGCCCATCTGCCGCTCATCCATGGCCCTGATGGCGCCAAGCTCTCCAAGCGTCACGGTGCCCAGTCGGTGGTGGAATTCCGCGATGAGGGTTTCCTCCCCGAAGCTCTGTGCAATTACCTGCTGCGTCTGGGCTGGGGTCATGGTGATGCCGAGATCCTGAACCGCGAAGAACAGATCCGCCTGTTCGATCTGGATGGCGTAGGCCGCTCGCCTTCGCGCATGGATTACGTCAAGCTGACCCATCTCAATGGCGTCTATATGCGCGAGGCCGATGATGCCCGCCTGACGAATGACGTGATCGAGCGCCTGAAGGAGCGCGAGGATGTCACAGTCGATGACACCCTGCACGCCCGCGTGCTGACGCTGATGCCGGGCCTCAAGGAACGCGCCAAGATGCTGACCGAACTGGCAGACAGCGCAGCGTTTCTGGGGCGCTCCCTGCCCTTCACCTATGACGCCAAGGCACAGAAGCAGCTTTCGGAAGAGGGCAAGGATGTGCTGCGCGGCGTCGCTCAGGCGCTCGCTCTGGTCGAGCCTTTCGAGGCTGCTGCCATCGACGGGGCGCTTCGCGCATTTGCCGAAAGCAAGGCCATCAAGCTCGGTCAGGTTGCGCAGCCCCTGCGCGCCGCCATGACCGGCAGCACGGTCTCGCCCGGCATCGATTTCACCTTGCAAGCCCTTGGCCGGGACGAGGTTCTGGCCCGTATAGGAGCCGCGATCGCGCATGGCTGACCCGCTCGCCCGAAAGCACCATCTGCTCGGCCTCGAAGGCATGAGCGCCGAAGAGATCACGCCTTTTCTCGATCTCGCGGCGAATTATGCCCTGCTGAGCCGCTCGCGCACCGCGCCCCGTGATGCGCTGCGCGGCCGCACCGTGATCAACATGTTCTTCGAGGACAGCACCCGCACCCGCACCAGCTTCGAGCTGGCGGGCAAGCGTCTCGGGGCCGATGTCATCAACATGACGGTGGCCACGTCTTCGGTAAACAAGGGCGAGACGCTTCTCGACACGGCCGCCACGCTGAATGCCATGCGCTGCGATCTGCTGGTGGTGCGGCATGCCCAGTCGGGGGCTCCGGCCCTTCTGGCGCAGAAGGTCGAGGCCAGCGTCGTCAATGCCGGTGACGGGATGCATGAACATCCGACACAGGCCCTGCTGGATGCGCTTACCATCAAGCGCCATCTCGGCACGTTGAACGGCCTCACTGTCGCCATCTGCGGCGATATCGGCCATAGCCGGGTGGCGCGCTCCAACATCCATCTTCTGACCGCCATGGGCAGCAAGGTGCGTCTCGTCGGGCCGCCAACCCTGGTGCCTGCCGCCATGGCCTCCCTCGGGGCCGTGTCGATCCATCATGATATGGAAAGCGGGCTGCGCGACGCCGATGTGGTGATGACCCTGCGTCTGCAACGCGAGCGCATGGGCGCCGGTCTGGTGCCGAGCGCGCGCGAGTTCTTCCGCTTCTATGGCGTTGACAGCCGTCGCCTTGCCTTGGCCAAGCCGGGCGCGCTGGTGATGCACCCCGGACCGATGAATCGTGGCGTCGAGATTGCATCGGACGTGGCAGATTCGGTGCAGAGCGTCATTCAGGAACAGGTGGAGATGGGCGTTGCCGTGCGCATGGCCGTTCTCGACCGACTTTCACGCATGCGGACAGCGTCATGACCGATCTTGTTTTTGAAAATGTTCGTCTGATCGACCCCGAAACCGGCACGGACACCTCCGGCCGCCTTCTGGTCAGAGAGGGCCGCATTGCCGGTCAGGACAAGGCGGGCGCCGAGGGCAAGCCTGAAAACGCCGAGATCATTGACGGCAAGGGCGCCGTTCTTTCTCCGGGCCTCGTCGATATGCGTGTGGCGATCGGTGAGCCGGGCTTCGAATATCGCGAAACCATCGCCTCATGCGCCCGTGCCGCTGTTTCGGGCGGCGTGACCACGCTGGCTGCCCTGCCGAACTCCAAACCGGCCATCGACGAGCCTGCGCTGGTGCGCCTGCTGCGTGGCCGTGGCGAAGAGACGGGTCTGGTCAGCATCCTGCCCTATGGCGCGCTGACCAAGGGCTGCAATGGCGAAGAAATGGCGGAACTCGGCATGCTGCGCGAAGCGGGCGCCGTGGCTTTCACGGATGGCATTCATGCCATTGCCGACACCAAGCGCATGCGCCAGCTTCTGGCCTATGCCAAGGGTATTGATGCCCTTGTGGTGCAGCATCCCGAAGATCCGTCACTCGCCAAGGGGGGCACGGCTACGGCTGGCGCGCTCGCGACACGCATGGGGCTGGCCCAGATTCCGGCAGCGGCCGAGGCTATCCTGATCGCTCGTGATATCCGCCTTGCCGAAATGACCGGCGCCCGTCTGCATTTCGGTCATGTCTCGACGGGTGAGGGTCTGGCCCTGATCCGCCAGGCCAAGGCGCGCGGTCTGTCAATCACCTGCGATACGGCACCCCCCTATTTCGCGCTCAATGAAGACGCGATCGGCGCGTTTCGTACCTATGCCAAGCTCTCGCCGCCCCTACGTGCGGAAGAAGATCGCCTTGCCGTCTGTGCGGCACTGGCCGATGGCACGATAGATGCCATCGCGTCGGATCACGCACCATGGGACGCCGATGACAAGCGCCTGCCTTTTGCTCAGGCCAGCGCGGGCGGCACGGGCCTGACCACGCTTCTCGGTGTCGGGCTCTCTCTCGTGCATGAGGGGACACTGACCCTGCCCCAACTGATCACCCTGATGACGCGCAACCCGGCGCAGCTGCTTGGCAGCGATGCTGGCACCCTGCGTGACGGCGCCAGCGCCGATCTGTGCCTGTTCGACCCCGAGGCCGAATGGGTGGTCGAGGCTGGCAGCCAGCCGGGCCGCGCCCAGAATACCCCGTTCGACGGACGCAGCCTCAAGGGCCGTGTTCTCGGCACCTGGAAAGCCGGACGGCATGTCTATGGCGGGGAGGTAGCATGATCCACACGCTGCTGACGCCGCCTTTTCTGCTCTGTGCCGGGCTGGCCTATCTGATTGGCAGTATCCCGTTTGGCCTTCTGATCAGCCATCTCGGCGGAGCGGGAGACATCCGTAAAATCGGGTCAGGCAATATCGGCGCCACCAACGTTCTGCGTACCGGACGCAAGGGTCTGGCTGCGGCCACGCTGCTGCTCGACGCGCTCAAGGGCGCACTTGCCGTTCTGATGGTGCAGCTCCTGCTTGATGCCGATCTGCAAACCGGCATGGCGATTGCCGGTGTAAGCGTCGTGATTGGCCACTGCTTTCCGGTCTGGCTGAAGTTTCGTGGCGGCAAGGGCGTCGCGACCGGACTGGGCGTGTTTTTTGCCCTGTGCTGGCCGGTAGGCATTGCCTGCTGCATCGTCTGGCTTGCCGTGGCCAAGCTCTCACGCATCTCTTCTGCCGGGGCGCTCGCAGCCTTTGCGGTAGCACCTTTTCTGATGCCGCCGCTCAGTGAGCAGCCTCTGCATAGCCCTCTGCCCATTGCCACGCTGATTCTGACGCTCATCATCCTGCTGCGTCATACCAGTAATATACGACGCCTGATCCTGGGTCGCGAATCGCGGATCAACATCGATCCGCCCCCGCAGAAAAAGCGGGAAATCTGACGGCCAATGACGCCCTCTCCCTCAGGCAACGAACGCATCGACATGGTGCGTCTCGCACGTACTGACGGGATTGGTCCGGTCAATTTCAGACGCCTTCTGAACGAGCACGGCTCGGCTGGCGTCGCCATCGACGCCCTGCCGGAGCGTGCGCGCAAGGCGGGGCGACGGGGTGGCGTCAGCATTCCCTCACGCGAATCGGTTCAGGAAGAACAGGCCGCGCTCGAACGGCTCGGCGGTCGGATGATGGTGATCGGCGACGCCGATTATCCCCCCCTTCTGGCACGGATTCCCGATGCCCCGCCCGTGCTGAACATATGGGGCAGGGCCGAGCTTCTGTGCGGACGCACCATAGGGATCGTTGGCGCCCGCAATGCCTCTGCCGGGGGGCTGCGCATTGCCGAGAGTCTGAGCGGCGCGCTCGCGCTTGAGGGCTGTGTCATTGTGTCCGGCCTCGCCCGGGGCATCGATTCCGTGGCACATAGGGCGGCACTGCATCCCGGCATGACCATCGGGGCGGCCGCAGGGGGCCTCGACTGTTTCTATCCACCGGAAAACGAAGGTCTCTACCGCGCGGTGGCCGAACGCGGCTGCATCGTGACAGAGGCCCCACTTGGCACCGTCCCCCAGGCCAGTCACTTTCCACGGCGCAACAGGCTGATCGCCGGGCTCTCGCTCGGCGTCATTCTGGTGGAGGCCGCCCTGCGCTCGGGCACATTGATTACCGCACGCCTTGCCCTCGATTATGGCCGCGACGTGTTTGCCGTGCCTGCCTCGCCGCTCGACCCGCGCTCTCGCGGTGGCAATGATCTGCTGCGACAAGGCGCGATTCTGACGGAAACGGCGCAGGACGTACTCAGCCAGATCGGTAGCGGCAGTGACTCGCTCAAGACTCCCGAATGGACCGGGCTGCCGGGGTTTTCAGAGCCTGACCAGCCTGACTTTGCCCCTGCGCCGACACCTGAGGAGGTGCGTGAAACGCTGCGCGATCTCCTTTCTCCGACACCAGTGGCAGTTGACGATATCGTGGCGCGCTGCCAGTTCTCGGTATCCATGGTGCTGTCCGCCCTGTCAGAACTCGAACTTGGCGGCATAGCGACCTTCCTTCCCGGGGGTCAGGTTGTGCTGTCAGCCTGATTCGCCGGTTCCGAGCAGGCCGGAGCGGTTCTGGAGTAGAGATGACTGATGTCGTAGTGGTCGAAAGCCCGGCGAAGGCAAAGACCATCAACAAATATCTGGGCGATAATTTTATCGTTCTGGCATCCTTCGGCCATGTCCGCGACCTGCCGCCCAAGGACGGCAGCGTGCGACCTGACGAGAATTTCGCCATGGACTGGCAGACCGATGAGCGCGGCGCCAAGCAGATCGCGACCATCGCCAAGGCCGTCAAGAACGCCGATACGCTCTATCTCGCCACTGACCCGGATCGCGAAGGCGAAGCCATCTCCTGGCATGTCCGTGCGGCGCTCGAAGAGAAGAACCTGCTGCGCGGCAAGAACGTGCAGCGCGTCACCTTCAACGAAATCACCAAATCAGCTGTGCAGACGGCCATGGCGAACCCGCGTGCGCTCGATCAACCTCTGATCGATGCCTATATGGCCCGACGCGCGCTCGATTATCTGGTCGGGTTCACGCTTTCACCCGTGCTTTGGCGCAAGCTGCCCGGCAGCCGCAGTGCCGGTCGCGTGCAATCTGTGGCGCTGCGACTGATCTGCGAGCGTGAAGCCGAGATCGAAGTCTTTAAGAGCCGGGAATACTGGTCGATCACCGGCGCCTTCGCCACGCCACGCAATGCCGCCTTCTCGGCACGATTGACCCATCTCGACGGGCGCAAACTCGACCAGTTCGATCTCGATAACGCAGAAAAAGCCCATGCTGCGCGCGATCTGGTCGCCAGCAGCGCGTTTTCGGTGCGTTCGGTCGAGCGCAAGAAAGCCAAGCGTAACCCGCCAGCGCCATTCACCACCTCGACGCTTCAGCAGGAAGCCTCGCGCAAGATCGGCATGAGCGCGCAAACCACCATGCGTACCGCTCAGCAGCTTTATGAAGGTGTCGATCTGGGCGGCGAGACGGTCGGTCTCATCACCTATATGCGTACCGACGGTGTCACCATGGCCGCCGAGGCCGTGACCGCCATTCGCGCCATGATCGGCGAGAGCTATGGCGCGCCCTATCTGCCCGAAAAGCCGCGCGTCTATTCGAGCAAGGCCAAGAATGCGCAGGAAGCGCATGAGGCAATCCGGCCTACCGATGTGAGCCGCACCCCCGAATCGATGGCGCGCCATCTTTCGGGCGAGCAAATGCGTCTTTACGAACTGGTATGGAAACGCGCCGTCGCTTCGCAGATGCAATCTGCCGAACTCGACCAGGTCGTGGCCGATCTTACCGATTCGACCGGCAGGACCACGCTGCGCGCCAATGGCTCGATCATCGCTTTTGACGGCTTTCTCAAGCTCTATACCGAGGGGCGGGACGACACCAAGACCGATGACGATGAAGGCCGCGTGCTGCCCGCCATGAGCGAGGGCGAGCGCCTGACGACTCGTGGCGTCGAGGCCGACCAGCATTTCACCCAACCGCCGCCGCGCTTCTCTGAAGCAAGCCTCGTCAAGCGTATGGAAGAAATCGGTATCGGTCGCCCGTCGACCTATGCCTCGATTCTGACCGTGCTGCGCGACCGCAATTATGTGCGACTCGATGCCCGTCGCTTCATTCCAGAAGACCGGGGCCGTCTGGTGACGGCATTCCTCACCTCGTTCTTCGAGCGCTATGTCGACACCGATTTCACGGCAACGCTTGAAGAGCAGCTCGACGATATCTCGGATGGTCGCGCCGACTGGCACGATATTATGGCCGCCTTCTGGCGCGACTTCTCTGCCGCGGTCGCCCAGACCAAGGATCTGAAGATCTCGGATGTCATCGATGCACTCGATGAGGATCTCGGCTCGCATTTCTTCCCGACACGTGAAGACGGAGGCGATCCGCGCCAGTGCACGGCTTGCGGCACCGGTCGTCTGGGGCTGCGTCTGGGCAAGTTTGGCGCCTTTATCGGCTGCTCGAACTATCCGACCTGCCAGTTCACACGTCGCCTCGTGGCTGAAGACGGTGGCGAGGGCGAAACCCTGAAGGAAGGCATGAAGAGCCTTGGTCAGGACCCGGAAACAGGCGAGGAAGTGACGGTACGTCGCGGCCCCTACGGCCTGTATCTGCAGCGCGGCGAGGCCGATCCCGAGAACAAGAAGATCAAGCCCAAGCGTACCACCATCCCCAAGGGGCTGGAAGGCGACAAGCTGACGCTCGATCAGGCGCTCGGCCTGCTCTCCCTTCCGCGCAAGCTCGGGCCGCATCCTGAGACGGGCGAGATGATTGAAGCAGGGCTCGGTCGCTTTGGACCCTATGTGAAGATGGGGGCAATTTTCGGCACGCTTGACGCCGATGACGACGTGCTGACCGTCGGGCTCAATCGCGCCATCGACTCCCTGGCCAAGAAAATGGCCTCGATCCGTACCCTCGGTGCCCATCCCAAGGATGGCGCCGCTGTTCTGGTACGCAAGGGGCGCTTTGGCCCCTATGTCCAGCACGGACAGGTGGTCGCCAATCTGGCCAAGGGCCAGTCGATGGATGAGGTGACCTTTGACGACGCGCTGGCACTTCTAGCCGAAAAGGGCAAACCCCTGAAGGCCAAGGGCAAGGCCACGACGCGCAAGACCTCCACAAAGGCCGCGGCAAGCGACGACGGTGAAAAGGCAGCGCCGAAGAAAAAAGCGGCGCCCAAGGCTGCTACCGCCAAGAAACCAGCCGCAAAAAAGACTGCCGCCACGACGAAAAAAACAGCCAAGACAGAAACCGACGCCAAGCTGGCAAGGAAAACGCGCAAGGCCAAAACAACAGATGGTGAAGACGTCGGATAATTTGCGTTTTTGAAGTCACAGACCGTGGCAAAAACGTCGCTCCCCCTGTTAGGCTCCCTTTCGCGCCACTTAGTGGGTCGCTAAAGCGGAACTCGATGGGGGAAGCCATCTTCCTGATGGTCAAGGTCACTGGCTCTGAAACACGTTCCTTTCTTCCTGTCTGGCGGGTTCTCCCGACGATGCCTGGGCGCGGCTGCGGCTGTGTCCCTGTGTCTGTGCCTGGGAACGGCTGAGGCTGAAGACAGCACCGCACTCGACACAGGATTGCTGAACTCGGTTCTGTCGAGCGCTTTCCGCTTTCTGAGCCCTCGTACGCTCGAGGTTCATTCCAGCAAGACCTATAGTCTGTGGGGCCTCGATGGCCTGACAGCCATCGATCCGTCCATCACCATGGTCGAGCCGCCCCATGACCCGGCGCAGCCTGCGACATTACGGCTCTCTATCGGCCCGAAGATCATCTCGGAGTTTCGCGAGCCCGGTGAGAACGATACGCTCAACTGGGTCAAACTCATCGTATCCAGCATGGATGCCGCCTGGCATGGCTCAACCTCGCTGCGTGCCGCAGGTCGCGATGCCCTGCTTCAGAGCTTCTTCGACGAGCTGTTCAATCATCTCGATCCGTATTCGCGCTATGTCGCCCCCACCCCTGCCGGTAATGACCGGGCGAACCGGACCGGTGATCTGGCGGGCGTCGGTCTCTCGCTCGTACGCGATGGCTCTTCACTGGTCATAGGCGCCATCAACGCCAATGGCCCCGCCTGGGCCGCTGGTGCCAATATCGGCCAGAAGCTTCTGGCCGTCGATGGGCGCTCGACCCGCAATCAGGACCCTGCAACCGTCGAAACCTGGCTCAATGGCGCAGCGGGCAGCAAGGTGAAGCTGCTTCTGGCCGATCCGGGCCATCACGGCGCGATCATGCGGCTCGACCGTCAGGTGGTGCCGCCCCAGACCGTTTTTGCCAGCATGCATGATCATATCGTGGTGCTGCGTATCGCCTCGTTTTCTTCCGACACGGCCGAGGAACTCAGCCAGAACATCGACCAGGCTCTGGAAGACAAGAAGCTGGTCGGTCTGATTTTCGATCTGCGGGGCGATCGCGGCGGCGTGTTGCAGCAGGCCGTGACGGCGACGGCCCTTGTGCTGGATCAGGGCATTGCCGTCGTGACAAAGGGCCGCGATCCGAAATCGAACCATATCTGGGCAGTTCAGGGCGGCGACATGACGCATGGCCTGCCCATCGCGGCGCTGGTCGATGGCCGGACGGCGAGTGCTGCCGAAATCATGGCTGCTGCGCTGTCGGATCATCGTCGTGCCGTGGTGATCGGCAGCGCGACACTCGGTAAGGGACTGGTGCAGGCTGTCGGGCAGATGCCCGATGGCGGCGAATTATTCGTCACCTGGAGCCGTGTTCTGGCCCCCCTTGGCTGGCCGTTGCAGGGGCTGGGCGTGACACCCCAGATCTGCACCTCGCGCGGCGCGCAGGCGCTCGATCAGCAACTTAGTTCTCTCTCCCGTGGCAAGCTGCTCGATGCCGATAATGTTGTTGCCAGCCGTGCGCTGCGCTTCCCTGTCTCGGTGTCGCGTATTCTCGATATCAGACGCCACTGCCCGGCCGCACTGGGTACGGATGCCGATCTCGATACGGCAGCCCTGCTTTTGCATCGGCCCGATAGTTATCATGCGGCCATTGCTGCCATGCCCGATGATATGGACGATTCCACACCATGACCGAGGCCCGTCTCAAATCCGGCCTCTGGGCGCGCGGTCTCATGCGACTGATCGAGACACAGGGTGGCTCCGCCATGATGCTCAAGCGCGGCGATGACGATGCCGGAGCAGTCCTGATCGTTCTGACCGATCGGACCGGCAGCAGCGCCGTGTTGCGTGATTCCGCCCTGGGGGCAGGCTGGGAACGCATCCCCATGGAGACTCCAGAAGCCCTCGACACCTATCTGGAACGGCAGAAACGCTACGATCCTGATTTATGGCTGCTGGAATTCACCCTCGACGATATCGCCGCGCCTGTTGAGACTTTTCTGCCCGGCCGCAGTGAGTGAGGCTCTGTCATTCCGGCCTGGATACCCCTTTCCCGGGTTTTGCGAGTGTTGCAACCATCCCACACTCGGAGCAGGAAGAAAGAATAGCGCAACGAGGCGATTGCACCCTGACGGGAAACAGGCGTTGCACGGGGATGACAGTTCAGCGAAAAGACGGCATTCAGATCGCTGCGGACGGCTGCTCAGATGGCCTCCTCTCAGTCTGCCGCGTGAAAAGAATGGAGAAGACGATATGATGCTGGAACACCGAACGCGCGGTGAAACCGTTTGCCGCCCGTTTTCCGATGTCCGGCAGGCAGTCGGTTCGCTCTCCCGGCTTTTCCGCAAGAGCATTCCGGGCCTTACTGCGCTGAGCACTCTGTGTCTTGTGGCGGCACCCGCTCAGGCACAGGTCATCAAGGGGCTTTATGCAGCCGGATCTGGTGGCGCGAGCTTCAATCAGGACCAGACCGTGCGTCTGTCGCCGGTTTTGCCGAGTGGCCGCGACCATTATGATGCCGGTGTGACGGGCCTTGGCTCTGTCGGCTGGGGTCTGGGCAACGGCTTTCGTGTTGAAGTGGAAGGCAACTACCGCAACAACCGTCTGCAGCAGTTCAAATCGAGCTATTTCCCCTCAGCAGCCGGTGGGCGTCAGCAGCAATATGGCGTGATGGTCAATGCGCTGTTCGACATGGATGTCGGCGCCAACTGGGTCTATCCATATTTCGGTGCCGGTATCGGCTATGGCTGGCAGGCCATGAATGCCTCGGTGCGTGCGCCCGGCAACTACCTGAACCAGAAGATCGGCGGTACGGCCAGCAATTTTGCCTATCAGGGCATTTTCGGTCTGTCCTTCCCCGTACCCTTTGCTGTCGGCCTGTCGTTTACGACCGAATATCGTTTCTACACGATGCTTGGCCCGAACGGTCACTATGCAACCGGCTATGGCAGCATCGGCGGCTATGATCAGCCGCGTCCTGCAGGTGCCATGGAAGGCAATCGCGTCACACGGACCGATTTCAACCATTCGCTGCTGCTCGGCCTGCGCTACGAGTTCAACCCCGCCCCGCCGCCGCCACGCAGCGTTCCGGTCATGACGGCCCCGGCTCCGGCTCCGGCTCGCAGCTATCTGGTATTCTTCGACTGGGATCGTGCCGAACTGACCGATCGCGCCCGCGCCATCGTCGGCACAGCGGCCCAGAACTCGACCCACACGCAGCTCACGCGTATCGAGGTCAATGGCTATACCGATAACAGTGCCGCCCATCCTGGCACGCGCGGTGCAGACTACAACCTGAAGCTGTCGTCACGCCGCGCCGATGCGGTGCGCGCCGAGCTGATCCGCGATGGCGTACCGGGCGGACTGATCGTGACCAAGGGCTATGGCGAAAGCAACCCGCTGGTTCAGACGGGACCCAACACGCGCGAACCGCAGAACCGTCGCGTCGAAATCATCCTGCACTGACATGATTACGGGGAGGGCAACGCCCTCCCCGCCTGAACAGGGTTTATCTGCCCTGTCGGGCGGTCACAGAGACCGCCCCTTGCCTGCCAGAAGGCAAAAACGCTCTCAGACAAGTCCGTTGAAAAGCGATGTCGAAAGATAGCGCTCGGCAAATGACGGCACGATAGAGACGATGGTCTTGCCTGCATTTTCGTCGCGCTGCGCAAGCGCGAGGGCTGCGTGAAGCGACGCACCAGACGAAATCCCGATCGGAATACCCTCTATACGCGCGCAGCGACGCGAGGCCGCCATGGCATCACGTTCTGAAACGGCCAGAACGCCGTCAAGCAGGGACGAGTCGAGTGTATTGGGGCAGAAGCCTGGCCCGATACCCTGAATGCCATGCGGCCCCGGGTCGTCGCCGTTCAGCACAGCACTTTCCGCAGGCTCGACGCCCCAGAACTGCATCGACGGCTTGCGTGGCTTGAGCGTGCGCGCGATTCCGGTGAGCGTCCCCCCTGTCCCGACACCGGCCACAACCAGATCGACCGCGCCATCAGTATCCACCCATAATTCTTCTGCGGTTGTCAGGGCGTGGATCTCGGGATTGGCAGGGTTGTCGAACTGGCTGGGCATCCAGGCATCGGGAAGCGAGGCGACGAGTTCTTCCGCCCGCAGGATTGCGCCGGCCATACCACGCGCTGCTGGCGTGAGTTCGAGCTGGGCATCCATCAGGCGCAGCATCTTGCGACGCTCAATCGAGGCGCTTTCGGGCATGGTCACGATCAGACGATAGCCAAGCGCCGCTGAGGCGAAGGCCAGGGAGATGCCCGTATTTCCCGAAGTGGGCTCGACCAGCACGGTACGCCCCGGGGCAATTTCCCCGCGATCCTCGGCCTGCTGAATGAGCGCAAGGCCGATGCGGTCCTTGACCGAGCCGAGCGGATTGAAGAATTCGAGCTTGAGCAGCAGACGCGCCTTGAGCTTGTCAGCCTCGGCCAGCCGCGGCACGGCGACGAGAGGCGTCCCTCCGATGGTTTCGAGAATCGAATTGAAAACCCGCCCGCGTGGGGCCGCATATCGCGTTGCCAGCCCACTCTTTGCCAGCTTCTCCTGTCGGGTCGTCATGGCTTTCTCCTTCGTGCAATGAGCAAAGCGGCAAGTCCCGCGATGCCGGTCTGTGATTTGTCAGCAATAACTGCTATATTGCGCATAATTTGTCATTGAGGAAAAATCTGCATGTATCTCCGCAGGGACAGGGCGATGATCGCCGTGATCATCATGGTCGATGTAGCCTTTCATGCCGGGCGCTCGAGCCTTGTCAGCGGGGGCGATATCGCCGAGCGCGCGGGGCTGGCCCGTCGCGGTATCGAGCCCCTGCTTCAGGCGCTGTCGCGCTCGGGATTGCTGGAAAGCGTGCGCGGTCCGCGTGGCGGCTATCGTCTTGGGCGCCCACAACGCGATATCGGGCTCGATGAGATCGTGCGCGTTGTCGTGTCTGAGGATGCAGGGGCGGAAGAAGCGGCGCAGGGCACGCTTTATCGCAATGTGATCGAGCCCTGCTGGCAGGTGCTGGATGAAACGGTGCGCAGTGAGATGGCGGCACTGACACTCGAGGAAATGGTGCGCCGCGCCGAGGCAGCCGGGCTGCGTCGCCCTGTGCACGAACCGATCTCGTTTTCGATCTGACGGGACGACCTCAAAGAAACACCCCTGCCCCCTGAGGGGCAGAGGCGTATCCTGCTGCTTACTTCTTGGTGGTCTTGCGACGGGTCGCCGTGTGCTTGACGACAGGCTTCTTGGCAGCGGGCGCCACGATTGCCGGCGGCGGAGCCGCAATCGTCACGCCCGTTGCATCGACAACGGCATTGACGGTCAGCTTGTTGCGGGCCTCGGTGCCGCCGGGGATCAGGATGGCCGTGAAGCTGTCCTTGCCCGAATAGGCCGTGCTGGGCGTGTAGGTGATGTAGGTGTGGTCATCAAAATTATACATGAACGCCTTGCCGTGCTCGGGAGCAGGCGAAACACCGAATGAACGGTAATTGGTGTTGCCCGGCTTTTGCACCGACAGGGCACAGAGCCCGTCATCGCTGCGCACGGTCATTTCCACGCTCATGCTGCCATCGGCAGCGGTCTTGACCGGCGTCGTCTTGCAGACAGCAGAGACCTTTTGATAGCCAAAAGGATTGGGGGGCACGACGCGCTGCACGACAGGCGTCTGCGCACAGGCCGCCAGAGTCAGGGCCGAAACGAGAGTAATTGCTGAACCACGCAGTCGCACCATCAACTCCACCTGTCACTTGTCATCGCCAGTCGATACCGCCTTTTTTCTGCAGCAGGCACGACGCCGGATGTCTCCGGGCATGATCAACGCCTGTGGAGACAATTTCGTCAATGGCCCTAGCGCAAGCCGCGCCCCGCCGAAAGGGGGGAGCAGCGGCTGAAACAAAAGAAAAGAACAGTCAGGTTTTTTTTTCAAAAATTGGCCTTCTTCCTTGCCTCGGGGCATTTTCTCGCCGCAATTGCTGCGACATAATCAGGGTGCATTCCCAGTCCTGCCTGCGCCCCGCCGGCGCGACGCCCGAAATATCCCGTTCCCTGCCCTTGTGGAGTTCCTTGATGTCGCTTTCAGCCCGGCAACGCCTCCTGCGCCCCTTCGCGCGCCTGACCGCGTGCACGCTGCTCGCCAGCACCTTTTTCATTTCCGGCGTTGCTCATGCAGCCGGGTGCAGCGAGTCTCCGGCGCATGAAGCCTTCAATGTGCAGGGGCTCAAGAGCGAACTGATGGTGACGGCGCTCTCCTGCAGCGCCCAAGACCGCTACAACTCGTTCGTTGCCAAATTCCGCCCGAAGCTGGCTGCTGAAGAAGAGCGTCTGAACACCTATTTCAAGTCTGCCTATGGCCGTAACGCCATGAAGGCTCATGACGATTACATCACCCAGCTGGCCAATGTTCAGTCAGAAGGCGGCCTGAAGGCCGGCACGATCTTCTGCCAGCAGCGCGTTGCGATGTTCGACGAGGTCGATGCCCTCGATGATGGCGCCGATCTGGCGCATTATGCCGATGCCAAGGACGTGGTTCAGCCCGCCTCTTTCGAGACCTGCTCGGCCCCCGAAGCCGTGACGCACAGCCGCACGACGAGCAAGAGCCGGACCCATCGCAAGACCCGCGCCTAAAAACTGCCCCTTACCCTGCACGGGGCGCTTGACGGCGCCCCGGCGAGGCCGTCAAGAACGCAATATGAACGACGACCTCTTCCAGAGTGATGAAAAGCCCGCGCGTCGCCCCCGCAAGTCGACGCAGGCTCCTGTGCCGGAAAATTACGGCGCCGATCAGATCGAAGTCCTTGAAGGACTCGAACCGGTCAGACGCCGCCCGGGCATGTATATCGGCGGCACCGATGATACCGCCTATCACCACCTGGCTTCCGAAATTCTCGACAACGCCATGGATGAAGCTGTCGCAGGCCATGCGAGCGTCATCGATCTGGCTCTTGAGGGGCCGCGTCTGCTGATGGTGCGGGATAACGGGCGTGGTATTCCCGTTGATGCCCACCCCAAATTCAAGGACCGCTCGGCGCTTGAGGTGATCTTCACCACACTGCATGCAGGCGGCAAGTTTTCGGGCAAGGCCTATGACACGTCGGGCGGGTTGCACGGCGTGGGCTCGTCAGTGGTCAATGCGCTGTCAGACAGGCTGGAAGTCGAGGTTGCACGCGAAAAGCTGCTCTGGCGTCAGGACTATGCCCGCGGCAAGCCCCTGACCCCACTCCAGCAGATCGGCAACGCCCCCAACCGTCGTGGCACGACCATCCGCTTTTCGCCGGACCCGGAAATTTTCGGAACGCTGAGCTTCTCGCCCCAGCGCCTCTATCGCCTATGCTGCTCGAAGGCTGCGCTGTTTCGTGGCGTCACCATCCGCTGGAGCGTCGACCCGTCTCTGATCAGGAGTGGAGACGAGATCCCGACCGAAGCGACGATCCATTTCCCCAATGGTCTCGCTGACAGTCTGAATGCCGAACTCGGTGCCGCGCCCGCCCTGCTGGCCCCGATCTGGGCGGGCGAGGCCGAGCTGCCTCAGGCTGCCGACGGTCGCACGGGCGGCAAACTCGAATGGGCCGTGGCTTTTCTGGAGCAGGGCACGTCGAGCATGACGTCGTACTGCAATACGATCCCAACGCCTCAGGGCGGCACGCATGAAGCCGGTTTCCGCACGGCTCTGGTCAAGGGCTTCCGTGCCTGGGGGGAAAGCCGCAACACCAAGCGCGCGGCGGCGGTCACAGCGGATGATATTCTTGGCGCGCTCTCAGCCAAGCTCTCGGTCTTTATCCGCGACCCCCATTTTCAGGGCCAGACCAAGGAAAAACTGACCACGCAGGAAGCCAGCCGCCTTGTCGAGGGCGCCCTGCGTGACCGGCTGGACCACTGGCTGGGCGGCAATCCGGCGCAGGCCGATAATCTTCTGGCGTTCATCATCGAGCGTGCCGAAGAACGTTTGCGCCGCAAGGAAAGCAAGGACACGCCGCGCAAGAGCGCCACGCGCCGCCTGCGCCTGCCGGGGAAGCTGACCGACTGCACGCGGGAAAATGCGGCCGATACCGAGCTTTTTCTGGTCGAAGGCGATTCGGCAGGTGGCTCTGCGCGTCAGGCGCGCGATCGCGAAACCCAGGCCGTTCTTCCCCTGCGCGGCAAGATTCTCAACGTGGCGTCGGCAACGGCGGACAAGCTCAAGGCCAATCAGGAACTACGCGATCTTGTCGAGGCTCTGGGCTGTGGCTCGGGGTTGAGCTTCGATCTGACGCGTCTGCGTTATGGGCGCGTCATCATCATGACCGATGCTGACGTGGATGGCGCGCATATCGCCTCCCTGCTCATGACCTTCTTCTATCGCGAAATGCCCGAACTGGTGCGCAAGGGTCATCTCTATCTGGCACAGCCGCCGCTTTACCGCCTGACCCATGGGGCAAAGACCGTTTACGCCATGGATGACGACGACCGTGTGCGGCGCCTCAAGCGTGACTTCAAGCAGGGCGCAAAGGTCGAGATTTCACGATTCAAGGGTCTTGGCGAAATGCCGGTCAAGGATCTGAAGCAGACGACCATGGACCCCGCCAAACGCACGCTGCTGCGTGTCGTCACCCCCCCGGAAGACCGTGCGCTCACCAGCGATCGCGTCGAAAGCCTGATGGGGCGCAAGCCTGAGCTGCGCTTTCGGTTCATTCAGGATCATGCCCGCTCGGCCGAGCTTCTCGACGTCTGATGGCTGCTCTCGACCATCCGACTTCAACGCGACTCGACAAACTTGGCGGTCTGGCTCTTCTGATCGGAGGAATTTCCTCCTTTCAGGTCGGCGCCGCGCTGGCCAAGAGCCTCTTTCCGCTCTTCGGTGCGGAGGGGATGGTCGGACTGCGTGTCTGCCTCGCCGCCGTTATTCTGCTGACCGTCATCCGGCCCGGCCCCTCGGTGCTGAGACCCGGCATCTGGCGCCTGCTGTTGCCCTACGGGGCCTCGATGGCGGTCATGAATTTTGCCTTCTATATCGCGCTGGTTCGCCTGCCACTGGGGCTGGTGGTCGCGTTCGAGTTCATGGGGCCGCTGTCTCTGGCCCTCATAGGCTCACGCCGTCTGCTCGATCTGGTCTGGGCCGGTATGGTGCTTTCGGGGCTGTATCTTCTGCTCCGCCCCGATCACATCTCGGGCCATCTCGACCCTATCGGGGTCATCGCCGCCTTGATCAGCGCTGTCGGCTGGGTGATCTATATTCTGACCGGCACACGTATCGGCCGTATCATGCCCGCTGCACAGGCAACCACACTGGGTATGACAACAGCAGGTATCCTCCTGCTGCCCTGGCTAATTCCGACACTGATGCCGGCTGTAACCCATCCCCATCAGGGTTTTCAGGCCGTCGGTGTGGCCATTCTTTCTTCAGCCGTCCCGTATATTCTGGACATGATGGCCATGCGCAAGCTTGGACCGCGTGATCTGGGCATTCTGCTTAGTCTGGAGCCGGTTCTCGGTTCGATTTCGGGGCTGTTTCTGCTGGGCGAGTCGCTTTCGGTGGCACGCTGGCTGGGTGTGCTCTGCATCGCAGGGGCCTCGGCGGGCAACGTGCTGACCAGCCGCAAGCCGCCGCCAGATGGCGAGACCGTTCCCCCCACCTGACCGGCGGTTCATGAGGGCGTGTTAACGCCCTTGTCATGCAACATCGGCAGGTCGTGACCGTTCTGTTCCCAACAGTCTCGCCAGGAGACGAATCAAGGGAGCAAGTCGATGCGTCGCCTCTTTATTGCCGGTACCGCCCTTTTCACTTTCGCTGCGGTTCCGGCCCTTGCCGCATCGCCACAGCGCATGGCTGACAAGGATTTTGCCCGCCTGTCCAAGGACGGCCAGAAGGCCTTCGCCGATATCGTTCAGGCACAGCAGGCCCTGGGCAACAACCAGAACGGTCAGGCCCAGTCGCTGATCAATGATGCGCAGGTCCGACTCACTAAGGCCGCCAAGGACAACCGTGCCTTCCTGAAGGCGCAGGACGCCATGCAGCCAGCACCGAGCCATGCCGCCCCCAAACGCGCCGTGATCACGGGCGTGGAAGTCCACTGGCTGCCGATTGGCGGCGAATATGCTGTAACCGAGGCCCTTGCCCCCGAAAAGCAGACGGCGCTGGCCCAGGCCAATACGCATCTGAAGACTGGCGATACGAAACTGGTGAATCAGGATCTGCAGGTCGTGGGCACCGACGTACAGTATGTTGTGGCACTCGCACCGCTTGAAATGGTGTCGGGTGACATCAACCGCGCGTCGGTCTTCATGGATGGTGGCGATGCGAAGATGGCCACGGAAGCGCTACAGAACGCCCTCGACAGCGTGCTGTTCGTTTCCGACAGCGTGGTTGTTACTGCCCAGCCAGCGATTGCGCCGGCCCACAAGACTTCGCACAAAAAGTCGTAAAATCTTTGGCTTTCTGAAATTCAACCCTGAGCGGGTCATCACGCTCGCTCAGAAATCAGCCGAAAGCCCTGTGATGCTAATCAAAAGGGGCTGCGTCGCGGAAAAGGCAATAAAGTCCCTACCGGATGCGACCGAACAGTTTCTCGAGTTCGTCACGCCCCAACCGCAGCCAGGTAGGGCGGCCGTGCGAGCAGGTGCCCGCGCGGGGTGTCTGCTCCATCTGACGTAGCAGGGCGGCCATTTCCTCCTGCTGCAGGCGTCTGCCAGCCCGGATGCTGCCATGACAGGCCATGCGGGCAATGACAGCGTCGATGCGCCTTTCGAGTGCGGCGCTATCCCCCGGCACAAGGTCAGGGTCGGCAGCGAGTTCTTCAGAAAGGTCACGGAGCAGCGCGACGCCATCGCCGCCCTGCAGCAGAATGGGCATGGTGCGTAGCAGCACACTGCCCCCGCCGAACGACTCGATTTCGAGGCCGAGCGATTCGAGAGCTGTCTTCCACTCCAGCAGACGCCCCGCCTGTCCGGGGGGCAGATCGACCACCTCAGGCAGGAGCAGACGCTGCGCCTTGAGCGTGCCAGAGGCATACTGGGCGAGCAGCTTCTCATGGGTCAGGCGCTCATGGGCCGCATGCTGATCGACAAGGATGAGGTCGCCGTCCTGACCGACGGCCAGAATATATGTATCGAAAACCTGTGCCACCGGGGCACCGAGCGGGAAAGCCGCCTGTTGCTGGGCATCAGGCTGGATGACAGGCCGGGCCGCTGGCGCAAAAGCTCCAAGGCCTTCGGAGAAACCTGTGACCGCAGCCGGAATCGTCTGCGGGGCAGTTGCCCCGATGCCCGCAAGAGTCGCATGGGAAGAGAGAAAACCGGCGCTTTGGCGCACCGGTTCGGGAGCCGGATACTGGATGTTCTGCCGCGAGGGGGCCGCAAAACGCACACGTACCCCGCCCTCACCCGCACCGTGACCAAGCGCCCGCTGCATGGCGCCTATCATCAGCCCTCTGACATCGGCTTCATCGGCGAAGCGCAGTTCGGTCTTGGCGGGATGGACGTTCACATCCACCCGGTCATGCGGCAGGGTCAGATGCAAGGCAAGAACCGGATGGCGTCCCGGCTCGATGACCGGGCGGTAAGCCACACGTATGGCCGTCTTCATCAGGGGGTCAGCGACAGGCCGGTTATTGACCACCAGAAACTGCGCCGCTGCTGTGGCACGCGTGGCAGCGGGTCCGCAGATGTAGCCTGTCAGATGCAGGCCATTACGCTCTTCGTCGAGCGGGATAAGGGAGTCGCTTTCGCCCAGAACGGCCTGAACGCGTTCAAGCCGGGTTTGGGAAGGAAAGTCGAAAACCAGACGCTCATCAAGCGAAAAGCGCATGGCGCAATGCGGCGCCGAAAGCGCCAGACGCCGCATGACCGATTCGGCATGACTGCCCTCGACGCGCGCTGATTTCAGGAATTTGCGCCGCGCGGGCGTGGCAAAGAAAAGATCTTCAACGACCACACGTGTGCCCGGCGCGCCAGGGGCGGGCGCTGGCGGGGTCAGGACCCCACCTTCAAGACGCAGCATCCAGGCCGTGTCGGAATCGTGCTGTCTCGAAATCATGCCAAGCCGTGCGGTCGCCCCGATGGAGGGCAGCGCCTCGCCACGAAAGCCGAGCGTGACGATATGGGTCAGGCTCTCATCGCTCAGCTTGGAGGTGCAATGGCGCTCAACGGCCATGGCCAGATCGTCAGGCGACATGCCGCAGCCATTATCGATCACCTCGATACGGTCGCACCCACCATTGATCAGGGAAACCTCGAGCCGGGTCGCTCCGGCATCGAGCGCGTTCTCAGCCAGTTCCTTGAGGGCTGCGGCAGGTCTCTCGACGACCTCGCCCGCAGCGATCAGATCGATGACATGATTGGACAGACGCCTCAGCGTCGGCCGTAACGGAATGCGCTCAGCAGAATTCATGGGCCGGCATCAGAAGACGCCGAGAAATGAGCTCTTCGACTTCTTGGTGGGGGTGGCACCGGTTGACGGGCTCTGGCCAAGGGCAGAGGCGCGCTGGATACGGCGGTTTTCAGCCTCGCTATCTACCACACTGCCCGAATTGCCGCCGCGCCAGAACATCAGCTCGTCGGTCAGACCGGCGCCGGCAGCGCCCAGTTCGGCATTGTTCGGCGCTCTGGAAGCCTGCTCGACCTGGCCGACAAGAGCCTGCTGGCCCGCGCTGTTGCTACCCGTGGTCGAGTGCAGAGCAGCATTCGGCGACAGGGTCTCGAGCGCCTGGGTGCGGGGATTTTCATCCACCGTATGCTCACCCTGCCCGGGCAGGCTCAGCTGCTCCGATGGCGGCATCGAAAGCGGTGCACGCGTGGTGACCGTATATTCGTCAGGCATCGACCGCTCGAGGCCAAAAGCCCGCGAGACATCGGAACCGGAGCAGGCCGGAAGGAGCGCGGTCAGGCCGAGAACCGGCAGGACGCGGAGGACGGACGGGAAGGAGAGCTGAGCCATATCGGTCCCAATCCTAATGGAGCGTTTCGGCATCGACAAGAGATCAATGATCACGCGAGGCGGTTGCGGAGCCGGAAGAATGCAACGAATTCTTGCCTGCGTCATTACCTGCCCCGGCTTCGCGTCTGTCTGACCAGATCGACTCGATCACCCAGGCGATCACACCGCAGACAATTGCCGAGTCAGCTACGTTGAAGACATACCAGCTCCAGCCGAAGGCATGGGCATGAATGAAATCGACCACGGCGCCAAAGCGCATGCGATCGATCACATTGCCAACGGCGCCCCCTGCAATAGCCGCGGAGGCAATGGCAACCACCATGCGCGAAGTAGTGAGGGTCTGCCAGAGCAGGGCGAGCACGGCCAGAAGAGCCACCGTGCAGAAGATCAATGGCCCATAAGCACCGATCCCACCCAGCATGCCGAAGGTCACGGCGTGATTCCACACCATGGTGAAATCCAGCCCCGGCATAATGACCACACTGCCCTTGAGAGGCAGGTTGAAGACATCCAGAATCCACCATTTGCTCGCCTGATCGGCACAGAGCACGATCACGAAAGCGATGATGCCGGCGATCAGGGTCGCCGGGCGCCCGAAGGAAAAGGTGAGCTTCGCGCGTGTCACATCGACACCACGTCGCTGCATCTCAGGCACAGGCCCGAATGCTCGGCATGGCTGCCGACTTCAGGCAGAACGCGCCAGCAACGCAGGCATTTCGTCCCCTCGGCTTCCGCCACGCTCGGGCCGGGATGCGCCGCAACCACACCCTCGCGCTCGGGGTCAGACCCGTCATCGATATAGAGCGATGGCACATTGGTCAGAAGCTGCACATCGGCCTGTGAGACGATGGCAAGTTCGGCCCAGTCCACATCGCCGAAAGCAACCTGCTCCTGCTCGGTCAGCGGTAGGGTAAGGCGGGCTTCGAGCGACGAGCCGATGGCGCCGCCACGGCGGGCGCCTTCCAGCTCGGTCGTGATGACACGGCGCAGGGCACGGATCTGCGTCCAGCGTTCACCCAGAGCAGGATCGTGCCAGATCGGATCAGGCTCGAGGAAGTTCTGCAGATGTACCGAACTTTCTTCACCAAAACGGGCCGTCCAGGCTTCTTCAGCCGAGAAGACCAGAACCGGTGCCAGCCAGGTGGCGAGCGCACGGTGCAGGATGTCGAGCACAGTACGGGCCGCACGGCGACGCAGGGACGACGGGGCATCGCAATACAGCGCATCCTTGCGGACGTCGAAATAGAACGCCGAGAGGTCGGTGGTGCAGAAACCGTGCAGCATCGGATAGACGCCAACCCATTGATGGGTCTGGACAGCCTGTTTCAGCAGCCCGCCGAGATCGGTCAGGCGATGCAGGATATAACGTTCCAGCTCCGGCAGCTGCTCGTAAGGCACGGCCTCTTCAGGCGTATAGCCGTCGAGCGCGCCCAGCAGCCAGCGCAACGTGTTGCGCAGACGACGATAAAGCTCACCCTGCTGCTTCAGTATCTCGTTGCCGATACGCAGATCTTCATTGCTGTCGGAATTGACGACCCACAGACGCAGGATATCTGCGCCCAGCTTGTCGGTGACTTCCTTGGGCGCAATGACATTGCCCAGCGATTTCGACATCTTGCGGCCCTGCTCGTCGAGCACAAAGCCATTGGTGACGATGGCCTTCATTGGCGCGACACCACGTGTGCCAACGCTTTCGAGCAGCGAGGACTGGAACCAGCCGCGATGCTGGTCCGACCCTTCGAGATAGAGATCGGCCGGGAAGTTCAGACCATCCTGACCCAGCACGAAGCTATGGGTCGATCCGCTTTCGAACCACACATCGACGATGTCGAAAACCTGCTCGTATTGTGCCGGGTCGCGCCCCTCGCCGAGGAAGACAGCCGGATCGGCGCTGTACCAGATATCGGCGCCATGCTCGGCCATTGCATCGACAACGCGCTGCATGACAGCCGGATCGCGCAGCACTTCGCCGGTGCTTTTTTCGACAAAGACGGCAATCGGCACGCCCCAGGCGCGCTGACGGCTGATGCACCAGTCAGGACGCTGTTCGATCATGGAGGTCAGGCGGTTACGTGCGGCTTCGGGCACGAAGGTGACATCGGCCAGGGCATCGAGCGCCTTGCGTCGCAGGGCCTGATCGCCATCCATGCGGATGAACCATTGCGGGGTCGCCCGGAAGATGATCGGCTTACGCGAGCGCCATGAATGCGGATAGGAGTGCACGATGCTCGACCGTGCCACGAGGCCTGCAGCGGCATCGCCATTGGCGGCCCATCGCTGTGCGGCTTCGGTCAGGGCATTGCAGACAGGGTCAGCCGCCTTGAAGACGTGGATACCAGCAAAATGCGGCACCCAGGGGGCGTAGGTGCCATCATCCTGCACCAGCTCGGGCACTTCGATGCCGTACTGCCGTGTCAGGAGAAAGTCATCCTGACCATGCGCAGGCGCCATATGCACAAGGCCCGTACCGGCATCTGTGGTCACGAAATCGCCCGGCAGCATGGGCACGTCGAACTCATAGCCACAACCACGCAGGGGATGGGCGCAGAGCGTTCCCTCAAGCGCCTCACCCGGCAGGGTGTAGAGAACGTGATGCTCCTGAATGCCTGCCTGCTTGCAGAAATCGGCTAGACGCTCTTCAGCGATCAGGAAGCGCGAACCCGGCGCGACAAGGCTGTTCTCTTCCATCAGATCGGCGCGGATCACGGCATAGGCGATCTCGGGGCCATAGGCGATGGCGCGATTGGCCGGGATGGTCCAGGGCGTGGTCGTCCAGATGACCGCTGAAGCCCCCTGCAATGCCTGACCCGGGGTCGGATCGGCCTCGATCGGGAACGCCACATGGATCGTGGTCGAGGTGATGTCGTGATATTCGATCTCGGCCTCGGCGAGGGCCGTCTTTTCGACCGGGCTCCACATGACGGGGCGCAGGCCGCGATAGAGGCTGCCATTGAGCAGGAATTTGCCGATTTCGCCTACGATGGCTGATTCAGAGCTGAAATCCATGGTGGCATAGCGGTTCTTCCACTCGCCCTGCACACCCAGACGCTTGAATTCCTCGGACTGGATTTCGAGCCAGCGGCGCGCATAGTCGCGACACTCGGCGCGGAACTGCAGGACCGGCACATCATCCTTGTTCTTGCCCGCCTTGCGGTATTCCTCTTCTACGCGCCATTCGATCGGCAGGCCGTGGCAATCCCAGCCCGGAACGTAGCGCACCCGTGCGCCATTCATGCGCTGTGCGCGGTTGACCACGTCCTTGTTGATCTTGTTCAGGGCGTGACCGATGTGGAGATGGCCATTCGCATAAGGCGGGCCATCATGCAGGGTGAAGACGGGCTTTCCCTTGCCTGCCTCGATAATGCTCTGATCGAGCCCCATCGACTCCCAACGCGCCAGAATCGCAGGCTCACGCGTCGGCAGATTGCCACGCATGGGAAAGCTGGTGCGGGGAAGAAAGACCGTGTCGCGATAACGGTCCTGAGGATCGGGGCTTTTTGAATCAGGCATCTTCGATCATTCGACGGAGTCAGGGAACCGCGAGTTATGCGAAGATGCGGGCTTCTGGGTCAAGAGCACAAGACCGGACCGGCGACACTAACACCGCCTCATCAGGCCTGAGACAGTCCGGTTTCTGGGATACAGGAAGCATTCCATGCGTCAGGCAGGAATTTGCTGCTCTGAATGGAATACGAAACACAGATATGGTAATCTACCCGGAAAAATGGGTTACCACCATGAATTATCGGCTTCTCTCAGTTGTCTTTCTGTCATTACTGAATACTCCCACAACAGCGCTGGCTGGCGACTTCAATTTTGGAACCGAGATATCGGTCGATCGCCTCGACAAGGCTATCTTCGTGCTCAATGCAAAGGCACCAAATCGTGAAAATGCGATGGAGACGATCACACATGCCAGCCGGGATGGTCGCATACTCGTCGAAGAAATTACGCTGACATCGGAAGCGGATAACGCGATCCATGACTTTTCAGTCAATAAGCTCAAACAGCTGCTCTATGACGCTACCAGAGACCGCTATTGCGATGGTGACATGAAGTTTCTGATGGAAGGCAATGTGTCGCTACGGCTCATCTTCTCCCTGCATCAGAAAGAATTCTATCGCGTGCTTCAGACACCCTTCTCCTGCACCATCGTGAACTGATGGCCCGATCCGACACGAAATAGCGACGTCTGATCACTCTTGTGCCCTCTGTCGTCAGGAGCGTCTGATCTGCGAAGGCGGAAAATGCCCGCCCGTGCAGACGGCCTCAAACGTCGTGTCGATCTGCTCGCCCAGCTGGGTCAGATCCTGTCGAAAGAAATCACGCAGGCGAACAAGCCGTGAGACACTCTTCTCACGACGCGCCTCTTTCTGGGCGATATGCTGTTCCATCGCCTGCATCTGATACATCTGCATCGCGCCAAACATGATAGCCCCCACCGATTTATTAACCCCGAGTAATTTATAACATTACAAAAGTGAAGGCAAACAACAAAACTTCACATTCAAGGCAAGATCATGTCACGCCCTGTCAGGCGGCATCGTCAGATCACGAAGGGTAGCGGGGGGATGGTGGCGCCAATGGGCCAGACGCGTTGCCAAGGAGCCGACATGGATTTCAAGTTTATGTCCGTCAGGATCGAGGAAATAGAGCGATTCCCCTTCGCTCTTATTGGTTTTCCATATGGTCACCTCCCCTGAAAGGCGCGCAGACAGCACTGTAAAAGCAGCGGCGCTGACGGTGAAGGCAAGATGGGTGTCATCCCGTCGTGGCAGACAGATGTCAGCAGGCGCGCATTCGAGACATAGCCAGAGCGACCCTGCCTCAAGATATGCCCCGCGATCCCAGCGCGCTCGTAAAGGGCAACCGAGCAGATCCTGATAAAAAGCGAGAGCCCGCGACAGGTCAGTCACGCAAAGCGTGACATGATTGCCCCCCTGCAACAGGCAGGGTTCAGACGGCAAAGCCAAGCGCAGCGCGGGCCTGGCTCGCGTCCTCGGCGATCTGGGCCTTCAATGCGTCGAGCCCGTCGAAGCGACGCTCTTCACGCAGCAATCTGTGCAGGCTGACCTCGAGGGTCTGGCCATAGAGATCTTCATTGGTGTCAAACAGATGCGCTTCCAGGCGGCTTTCCTGCCCGTCATTGATGGTCGGACGGCGACCGATATTGGCCACCCCCGGGATCACGCGTCCATCGGGATGGTGTACCGTCACGGCATAGACGCCGCGGGCGGGTTCGATATGACGGCCAAGCGGAATATTGGCGGTAGGAAAGCCCAGCAGACGTCCGCGCTTGTCACCATGCGTTACGGCACCTGCGATGAACCAGGGACGACCAAGCTCTTCTGCCGCACGCTCGGGATAGCCTTCCTGAAGCAGACGACGGATGCGTGAGGAGGAAAATGGCCCGCTGATATCTGTAAGGGGCGGCACAACCGTCAGGCCGATACCAAGCACTTCAAGCCTGTGTGCGAGAAAATCGATACTGCCGGCCCGTCTGTGCCCAAAAGCAAAATCGGGGCCGCACGCCACATGCTGCACGCCAAGCGCACGATGCAGCACCTCTTCGACAAACTGCTCGGGCGAGAGATGACTGAAATCAGCATCGAACGGCAGCTGGAAGATCTGTTTGACGCCCTGCTCATGCAGGAAACGTGCGCGGACAGCGGGAAGCATCAGCCGGATCGGCGGGTCCTGCGGGCGGAAAAACTCGCGAGGATGCGGTTCGAATGTCACCGCGCCCAGAGGCAGGTCGGGACGCGCTGCATGCAGCGACTTCAAAAGATGGACATGCCCAAGATGCACACCATCAAAATTGCCGAGGGCTACGGCGGCGCCGTGCGCCCCTTGCGGGATTGCCGCCCAGTCCTCGTGCAAGGTCATGAGACAGGCAACTCGAATTGCTGGCTGACGCTCTGGAAATCCGCTGCCTGACGCACACCCTGATGCGCGACAGTACCGTCTTCCGGCCGGACAAGCTGGCAGGTTCTGAGGCCCGCTTCCGCTGCTGCGTCGAGTTCGGCGCCAATATCGGACAGGAACAGGATTTCGCCCGGCGCCACACCTGCACGCGAGGCGATCTCGCGATAGCTCTCGGCAATTTTCTTGCCGCCAATATCGAGATCGTAGAACGCCTCGAACAGCGAGGTCAGATCGCCCGCATCGGAATAACCATAGAGCAGGCGCTGCGCACTGGCTGAACCCGAGGAATAGACGGCAAGACGCAACCCTGACTTATGCCAGGCTTCAAGGGCTGGGGCGACATCGGGATAGAGACGTGCCTTGAGAGCGCCGGTCTCGAAGCCTGTTTTCCAGGCCAGTCCCTGCAATGATTTGAGCGGCGCGACCTTTTCGTCATGCACCGTCCAGTCATGCAGCTGGGCAAGCGGATCGCAACCGGGGTTGGCCGCCTCGATATCCGCCAGCGCCACCTTGACCAGAGGGTTGTCCGCCTGCTCAAGCAGCAGTTCAGGCATCACCTTGTCGGAATAGGGAAAGAGCACATCCTTGACGAAGGAGATCGGCAGGGTCGTTCCTTCGATATCAAGAAGGATCAGACGAACAGTGCTCATGCGGCAAGATCCGGAATGACAACAGGAAAGCGACGGGCAATTTCGTCGCCCGTATATTCGGCAACCCACCCCGTCGTATCAGTGAATACCCGCAGGGCAACCACATCGGGATTGGTCCCGGCGTCGAACCAGTGAGGCGTTCCTTCAGGAACCGAAATCAGATCGCCCTGAACGCAGAGTACCGAATAGACCTTGCCCTCGACATGAAGGATGAAGGCGCCCTGACCATGAACGAAAAACCGAACCTCGTCTTCGCTATGGGTATGCTCAGAGAGGTATTTTTCACGCATGGCAGCGATCTGCGGCGTGTTGCGGTCAAACCGCACCACATCGGCGCTGCCTGCTCCGGTTTCGCCCATCAGCCCATCGAGATAGGGGCGGTATGCCTCCAGAATGACTTCCGGTGCAGCATCCTTGGCGGGTGTTACAGGTGACTGCCAGCGTTCGAAGCGCACATTGAGCGGGCGCAGGGTCTCGGCGATGACCCTTGCATCCTCTGTGTCGAGAATGAGGTTTTCGGGCGTGTCGTCGCGATAGATCGTCAGTCTACTCATGATTTCAGCCTTTCGAGTTCGCAGGCCAGAAGAAATTCCAGCCCTTCGAGCCGGGCCAGCGCCATGGCCATGTTCCGGCCCCAGACATAGACACCATGCCCTCTGATCACATAACCCGCGGGCATTTTCCCGAGAGACGGCGCCACGACTGTCGCAAGACGGGCAATATCCTGGTCATTGGCGAAAAATGGCACGTCGATAGCGGTGTCATGGGTTGATTGCCCCTCGAACACCTTGAGCAATTCATACCCTGCCAGAGTCAGCACAGGCGCCTCGATCGCCATCGACAGCACGGTCGCCGCGACCGAATGGCCATGCAGCACAGCACCGATCGTCGGGTCAGATGCGTAAAGCTGCGTGTGAAGCAAGGTCTCGGCACTGGCCCTTTGGCCGGAATCGAGCGGGCGGCCCTCAGGGTCGATCTCGATGACGTCCTGCTCGGTCAGAAAACCCTTGTGACCGCCCGAGCGCGTGATGGCGATGCGGCCATCGTCAAGTCGACGGCTGAGATTGCCAGCCGTGGCTGGCACCCAGCCCCGTTGGTCCATTCTGCGGCCGGCATGCAGCACGTCCTGCACCGCATCCGACCAGAGCCGGTCCGAAAGCTGGGTCATGGAAAGCTCAGTGATTGACGTTGTTCACATTACCGCCCGATACGGGGGGCGTGTATTGCGGCTGCTGGAAATTGCCTTGGGGGGGCGGCGAAATCTGACCATTGGGCTGGTCATGCTTCGGCTCCATGGATTCGTCTTCTGCCATGTTCTTCTTGAAGGATTTGATCCCCTTCGCGAAGTCGCCCATCAGACCGCTGATCTTGCTGCCACCGCCAAAAAGGATGAGTACGACGGCAAGCACTATCAGCCAGTGCAGGGGACTCATGCTACCCATAATCTCTCTCCTTGTATGACGGGACCGAACAGCCGTCTCTTTTCTCACTTCTCACATGGCGTGATCAGGCGTCTCTTGCAAGCGCGCAATATCGTCGATGTCACGCGGAACGATGAAGCCGTAAGTGGGATAGGCTCTCGAGCCCAGATTTTTGATCGGCGCCCAGTAGACCCGCACCAGAGACCAGTCATTATTGCGCGACACGTCGATGACCGGCACCGACCGGTCGATGCGACCGGGCTCCCAATTGGCATGTTCGACCAGGATCTTGCGCGATGAGACAGTGCTGCGCACAACGGAGACATGCCCCGAAGGCAGCCGCCCTGTCGAACGAAAGACAAGGATCTCGCCCTGCGCCGGGCTCTGTGTGCGCCTGTATTTACCCGAAGCCCCGCGCCACCAGGAAGCCGCAGCGCCATAGAGCGCGACACCTGTCTTGGCGCGCGCATAGGGCGCGCATTGCAACGGGCCATTGAAACTGGCGCGGCTGTATTCCCTCGGCCCGCCACCACAGGCAGCAAGGCTCAGACAGAAACTGAACCCAAGCACCATCCTCTTCATGACGATTTCAGCGCCATGACGCGATCCTCCGCTTCCATCAGATCCAGAGCCAGTGCCCGCTCGGCGACATCACGGCCGAACCCTGCACGGGCAAAAGCAGCCAGAGCGCGCTGATGACGCAGGGGCGCCTGATCGTCGCCCTCCTCTTCATCGCCCCTCCTGAAAGGACCGAGCCGACGCTTGCGGGCAAGAACGAGCGCAGCGCCGAGTTCATGCTCGTGCGCGCTGTCGTCGTGCCTGTGCCCGAGAGCCTCTGCCAGCGCGTCGCCCAGAACTTCGGCGCCAATGCCTTTCTGGGTCAGACTCGCAGCTACCGCCCGGCGCGACCGCCCCGAGCGCGTCAGGCTGAGCGAGCGCGATCGGGCAAAGGCAGCATCGTCGAGCGCACCCAACCTGCGCATATCGGCCACAATCCCGGCGATAGCCGCGCGGCTCTCTCTGGCCAGTCCCTCGATCTGGTCATTGTCGCAGCCTTGCGTGCCCGCCTTGCGTGCCCATCGCATGACCGCGCGTTCCAGCACCTGGGCCAGCCCCTGCTCAGTCGCAGCAAAACGCGCGAGATGACGCAGGGCCGTCTCACGCAGGGTTGCCGCTGTCGGCGGAGGAGGCAGATCCGGAATCGCTGACATAATTACATTGTGCCATAACTTCGTGGCAGCAACATGGTGAAAACCGCGGGAGTTCCCTCATGACCCTTTCATCGCTCGAACGCGCGCTCACGGCCCTGCCCTCGACCTATCCGGGCCCGGGCGGCGCGGCGGCGGTCATCAGGGAGGGAGAGGTCATCGGCCGCCATAGCTGGGGCTTCGCCAACGCCGAAACCCGCCTGCCCTTCACACCGAAGACCCTGTTTCGCCTGTGCTCGATCACAAAGCAGTTCACCTGCGCGCTACTCGACGAATTTGCCGACAAGACCCCGTTCGATGCGGCCATCGCCAGCTATCTGCCCAAGCTGGAAGAGGCGCCCCCGGGCATCATGGATCTGGCACATAACCAGTCAGGACTGCGCGATTACTGGGCGGTCGCCATGTTGCATGGCGCCCCGACGGAATCGGCTTTTGGCGCCATGGAGGCCCATCGCGTGATCTCCGGCACGCGCAGCCTGCATTTTCGTCCCGGCACCGCCTATTCCTACGTCAACCAGAATTTCTTTCTGATTTCGGAAGCGCTCGAGGCACTTTCGGGACGCAGTTTCGCTGAACTGCTCAGAACGCAGCTGTTCGAACGTTATGGCATGAGCACAGCTTTTCTTGCTGCGGATACACAGGCCATGCCGGACGGCACGCAAGGGTATGAGGGAAGCGAGGCGACTGGCTATCGGGCTGCAGTCAATCACATCTTCTGGACTGGCGATGCGGGGCTAGGTGCCAGCCTTGACGACATGATCGCCTGGGAGCTGGCGATCGATGCGCAAAGAAACGATCCGCAGGGCTTTTACAATCGCCTCTCCGCCCCGGTGAGCTTCCGTGACGGCACCCCTGCCCGCTATGGTCACGGCCTGCAGCGCGGCACGCTGTTCGGGCGCGCCATGACCGGCCATGGGGGCGCCCTGCGCGGCTGGCGCAGCCACAGACTGCATCTGGCAGAAGAGCGACTATCTGTGGTCGTTCTGTTCAATCACATGTCGGAGGCCCATTCAGCAGCGGCCTCCCTCGCCGCCGCCGTACTCGACATTCCGCCGATGACACAGGAGGAAACTGCAGGGAATCGAGCCATACTGGGCTCCTATCTCGACAGGGAGACCGGGCTGTCAGCGTCGATCACACCCAGTGCATCTGGCAAGAAGCTGTCCCTGCGCTATGCCTACCCGCCGGAAACACTCGAGTTCTGGACGCAGAATGGGGCCGGGCGCGACGCAACACGGCTGAGCCTGCCCGATGAGGGGCTGACAATGGCGCGCCCTCAGGAAAACCGGGACGTCGCGCTGGTCTGTCTCGACGAGCGCATAAGGCATGACGGTCTGGCCGGTCGTTATCACTGCGCTGAACTCGACAGCGTCCTTACGCTGGAAGGAGCGGAGGGCGCTGTTTACGGTGGATTTTCGGGAATGCTCGGCCTGGGACGAATGGAACGTCTTCAGCCCCTGGGCAGAGATGTCTGGCTCATCCCCTGCCTCAGGGCGCTCGATCACTCACCGCCAGGCTACTGGACACTCGCTTTTCAGCGCGATGAAGCCGGAAAGATGACGGGTGTCCGGGTCGGATGCTGGCTGGCACGCGATCTCTTTTATCGGCGCTGCCAAGACTGAATTTGACGGATAGGGGGCAATACCCCCATCATGGGGATGCAGCAGCCTGTGCCCTGCCCTGAGTTTTCAGGCGCGGGGCTCTCGCCGTTGCTTTTTCCCATCCATTTCAACCGGGCTCTCTCATCGCCATGATTTCCGCTCTGATGCCAACATTCAAACGAGTCGACCTTGCTTTCGAGCATGGTCAGGGCGCTTGCTTGTACACGGCTGACGGACGACGATTCCTGGATTTCGGGGCGGGCATTGCCGTCTCGTCGCTTGGTCACGGCCATGAAGGCCTCGTCAAGGCAATTGCCGAGCAGGCTGGCCGGGTGATGCATGTTTCCAACCTGTATCGCATCCCGCAGGCAGAGAAGCTGGCAGACCGGCTGGTCGCGCATTCCTTCGCCGACAGCGTGTTCTTCTGCAATTCCGGCGCAGAAGCGAATGAAGGCATGGTCAAGATGATCCGCAAGACCCAATCGGGTCGCGGTCATCCCGAGCGCACGCGCATCATCTGCTGCACGGGCGCCTTTCACGGCCGTACGCTTGCCATGATCGCCGCCACCGGCAACCCGGCCTATCTCGAGGGTTTCGGCGCGCCGGTCGAAGGTTTCGATCATGTGCCCTTCAACAACATGAACGCGCTGCGCGCTGCCATCACGCCGGAGACGGCGGGCATCATGCTTGAACCGATCCAGGGTGAAACCGGAATCAAGCAGGCCGATCCGCAGTTCATGACCGGACTGCGTCAGGTCTGCGATGAATTCGGGCTTATTCTGGCGCTTGATGAAGTGCAGACGGGCATGGGCCGTACGGGCAAGCTCTTCGCCCATGAATGGTACGGCGTCACCCCTGACGTGATCTCAGTGGCCAAGGGTATTGCAGGCGGATTCCCCATGGGTGCCATTCTCGCCAATGAGGAAGTCGCTGCCTCTATGGGAGCCGGGTCGCACGGCACGACTTTCGGGGGCAATCCGCTCGCCTGCGCCGCAGGAAATGCCGTGCTCGACGTCATTCTCGCCGATGGTTTTCTGCCACAGGTCGAGCGCACCGGCGCGGTTCTGGGCGAAACGCTCGACGCTCTCGTGCGCAAACATCCGACGGTCTTCGAACTCGCCCGCGGTCGTGGTCTGATGTGGGGGCTGAAATGCCGCCTTCCGGTCGCACAGGTTCAGGCACAGGTCATGGCTGAAGGTCTTCTGACCGTCACGGCTGGCGAAAACGTGCTGCGTCTTCTGCCTCCGCTGATCGTCACCCCGGAAGAATGCCGCGAAGCCTGCGAGATTCTCTCGCGCGCCGCTCAGGCGCTGGAAGCCGCAGAGCAACAGAAAAACAAGACAGAAAGCCAGACGGAGCGCCACGCATGACCATCCAGACACGCTCCCCCTCTGCCGCAGAAATCCGGCATTTCCTCGATCTGCGCGATCTGGATTCCGCGACATTGCGCGACATCATCGATATCGGTCGCTCGGTCAAAGCAATGCAGGATGCGCGACGCGTGCCGATGCACCCCGCCCATCCTTTGGCCGGTCGTACGCTTGGCCTGATGCTCTCCAAACCCTCGACGCGAACACGCCTCTCATTCGAGGTGGGTATGCGCCAGCTGGGTGGGGACGTATCGGTGCTTTCACCGACAGACATGCAGATCGGTCGTGGCGAGAGCCTGGCCGACACGGCGCGTGTTCTGTCGCGCTTCCTGGATGTGCTGGTCGTGCGTACCGGCGAAACCGACATGCTGAGCGAGCTTGTGCGCTGGAGCAGCATTCCTGTGGTCAACGGGCTGACCCCCGATTCCCATCCTGTCCAGATCCTTGCCGATATCATGACCTATGAAGAGCATCGCGGCCCCGTCGCAGGCTCGCACTGGGCCTGGGTTGGCGACGGCAACAACGTTGCCGCCTCCCTGATCGAGGGTGCTGTACGCTTCGGGTTCTCACTCACGCTCGCAACGCCTGAGACGATGAAACCGCGGCAGGAGGTTCTTGACTGGGCGCAGGCCGAGGGCGGCAAGATCCGCCTCGTTCACGACCCTGTCGAGGCCGTGCAAGATGCGGACTGCATCGTGACGGATACCTGGACGAGCATGTCGGACGAGGAATCGACCGTCAGGCTCAGCACATTGCGCCCCTTCCAGGTAAATACGGCTCTCATGCAGAAAGCCGCCCCCAAGGCCCTGTTCATGCACTGCCTGCCCGCCCATATCGGTGAGGAAGTGACCGAAGAGGTGTTTGAAAGCGCCGCCTCGGTTGTGTTCGACGAAGCGGAGAACCGCCTGCATGCCCAGAAAGGTCTTCTGCTCTGGGTTCTGGGCGGTGAAAACTGGCGCTCTTTCGGCAAGCCCGGCTGAGCGCAGCTGCCCTTCGGCGCGTTACTGACCCTGGAAAGCATCAGACTAGACACCGATGATTGAAGCACCCGCCTTTCTTGATACCCAGCGCCCCGAGACGGTGCCTGACCTTGTGATTTCACACGGGATCACGCCGTTTCATCTGGCAAACCGCCCTGTGCGCGGCCGTCTGGTGAGACTGGGCAAGCTGGCTGATATCATGCTGAAGCGCCATGACATCCCCGATTGCGGGCGGCAGCTGGCTGGTGAAGCCCTGTCGCTGGTTGCCGGGCTCAGCGCGGGGCTCAAGTTCAAGGGGTCGTTTTCGCTTCAGATCAAGGGCGACGGCCCGGTCTCGATGCTTGTGGCCGATTGCACCGATTCAGGCGAATTGCGCTTTTATCTCCGTTCCGAAAACACGCCGGATCATGCCTCGGCCAAGGCACTCCTCGGCGACGGTTATTTCGCGTTCACGATCGATCAGGGCGCGCATACCGAACGTCACCAGGGTATTGTGGCGCTTGAGGGCGAAACGCTGGCCGATATGGCCATGCATTATTTCGCGACAAGCGAACAGCATGAGTGCTGGATGCGCCTTTATTGCGAAAAGACCGATGAGGGCTGGCAGGCTGGCGCCCTGATGCTCGAAAAGATCGCAACCGAAGGCGGCATTGCTTCCGAGCAGGGCGCTGATGAGGACGCATGGGAAACTGCCTGTATCCTCGGCAACACCCTCAAGGCATCTGAACTTTTCGATCCGGCCCTGAGCTCCACGACACTGGTCGAGCGCCTGTTCGGCACGCAGGACGTCCTCATCGATCGCCCCAGGGTGGTGAGCCTTGGATGCCGCTGCAATCGCGCCAGGCTGGCGAGCGTATTGTCGACTTTCCCGGAAGACGATCTCGACCATATGGCCGAGGAGGGGCAGATCACCATGAACTGCGAATTCTGCAATGTCGGGTTCCGCTTCGACCGTAACGAGATCGCGCGATGAGCGCGGCTGATGATCTGCTGCGTGGCATTCGCGTAGACGGAGAGACACTGACTGCCCTTTATGATCAGTGGGCTCCGCAGGAGATCATCGCGCTGGATGACGACATCAGGTGCCTGACCCTGAGCGACACGATGAGCGGGCGTCAGGCGGTCTGGTATCTCGATGGTGAAAGTAATTATTGCGGCTCTCATATCGAGGTGGTGCAGCGCCTGCACCCACAGCAGATTCTCGCTGCCGTTGCTCCCTGGTTTGACGAGCTGGCACGACATTCGCTCAGTGCCGCCCCCACGTCACTTGATAGCGCGCCGCACGTACCGCTCTTTCTGGCGACACAGCTGGCTGCGGCATGGTGCGTCCGTGTTCTGACTGACATGCGTCAGACCCAGACCTCTCTGACCGAACAGGATCAGGATCTCGCAACGCTCGATGAAAGAACGCTTTCTTCCCGACAGGTCCGGCGCCTGCTTGGCACACGGATCGGGCCGGAATCGCTGGTCGTTCTCTCCCCCCTGAGCGACAGGCCCCTGCGATCGCAGATTTCATTCGTCATCGAGCATCAGCTCATCCATCGCTTCTACGATCCTGAAGCGGACTGCACCTTCTACCTGTCATGGTGGGAGAGACAGCTCGACAAACCGCCCAGCTTTTATTGTCCCAAGGCCAACCTGCTCGTCAGCGATGAAAACATGGCGGGCATGTTACCTGCCATGATTCTGGGCTGGTATCTCAGCAATCCGCATCATGCTGCGACCATCGCCGATGCCCAGGCTTTCGAGGCGCGTGACTATGGCCTTGGAAATGCCTCTTCCCTTCTGGTTGAAATCGAAGCCGACAGCTCGCTGCCTCCTGCGCCAGAGACCACATCTGCCGACATGATTTCAGAATCATGGGCCTTCCTGCACCAGAACCCGTCCGAGATTGCTGCACCGGCGTCTCAGGACCAGAGACAGGAAAAGAAACAGTCGGGGCGTCTTTTCGGGCGACTACGCTCTCTAGTAAAAAAGACCTGAAGTCGAGACGCATAGCCAGGAGCCGCTCATGTCGCAAAGTCCATCCAGAGTTAAGAACTTTCTCCGTTTCGGTTCGCTCTTCCTCGCTCTTGGCAGCATTTCCCCCCTGCTGACAGCATGCGGCGACAGCGAACCGCAGAGCTTTGCGCCGCTCGACTATAACTATCTCAGCAAGATGCACCTCAACGTTGCCCATATCGAAATTGTCGATACAGCGCCTCCTGGCTCAACACCCGGCGATATTTCCGGCAAGGCGCCGACGACGCCCCAGCAGGCGCTCGAACAGATGGCTCGTGATCGCCTGATCGCCAGCGGAACAGAGGGCAGCGGTACCTTCACCATCACCAAGGCAAGTATCCTCCATGCACCGGGCGGTACGCTTCTGGGCGAACTCGAGGCTCATGTTGATCTTTCCGCACCCTCGGGCGGTCGCGCCGGCTACGCGCTGGCTCATATCACCCGCAATCTCAATCCGGGCGACAAAGACCCGGAATCTCCTGCTGTCCTTTATGACCTGACGTCTCAGATGATGCAGGACATGAATGTCGAGCTCGAGTTCCAGATCAAGAAATCGCTTCATGACTGGCTTGTCGATGCCAGTGGCGCCCCCCTGCAAGGCGCAATTCAGCAACAGAATATCGGCCCGGGTGCCCCCCTTGCCGCGCCCTCGATCTCGACCGCCAATGCCCCTGTAGCAACAGCTCAATCTGCCCCCGCCCCGGCAGCAAACAGCGGCACCGCCCTGAGCGCAGCACCCGCAGCTTCTGCTCCTGCAGCCAAACCGCAAGGCCCTGACGCCATCTTTCCGCTTGGCGATGATGACGCACCGGCCGCTCCGGCTGTGAAATCGCCCAAACCGGGCGTTCTCTCCCTTCCGTCCGGTCATTCGTAACGGGAATTCACCACCGACCTTGCCCGTCGCACTGAAGCCGGACGGGCAAGTCAGAAACCTGCTTGCATTTCCTCACGCAATCGCGAAGAAGGGGGCGTTGCCCAGATGATGGGCATCCCCCATCGTTGTTCCGTCAGGAGAACAGGTTGAGCGCGCCTTCGTCTTCACGCCGCCGCTTCGTCAAAAATGCGGCAGGCACTACCGCTTTCCTCCTTCTCGCCGGACATGATTTTCCCGCCCGGGCGCGGGCCGCAGCACAGATCGACGGCAAGCCGGCTTTTTTCACGCCTGCCGAGATGCGTTTTCTTGAGGCCGCCTGCGATTGCATCTTCCCGCATGACGATTTTGGCCCGGGCGCAACAGCTCTGAACGTTCCCGGATTCATCGACCGACAGATGGATACGCCTTATGGCCGGGGCGAGCTCTGGTACATGGCTGGCCCCTTTCAGGACGGGCCTGCCAATCTTGGCTACCAGCTCCCTTTTGCGCCGCGCGATCTCTATCGCAAGGGCATTGGCGCGGCCAATCATTACGCCCGCACCGAACGCGGCAGGGATTTCGCCGATCTGCACCCGGAAGAGCAGGTCGAGATCCTGACAGCCTTCGAGGGAGGTGCTGTTCATTTTCCTGAACTCAATGCGCGACTCTTTTTCGAGCAATTGCGCCGCAATACACTCGAGGGTGTTTTTTCCGATCCGATCCATGGGGGCAACCGCAACATGGAAGGCTGGATCCTGCTCGCTTTCCCCGGGGCGAGAGCCGATTTCATGGATTGGGTCAATCAGGAAGGCGCAGCCTATCCGTTTGGCCCTGTATCGATCAGCGGCCAGAAGGCCTGAGCGTCACTTATTCGAGTTCCAAACGCATGACAACAAAACGGACTGACGTAGTCATTATTGGCGCAGGCTGGGCAGGCGCCATTCTCGCGAAGGAAATGCGCGAGGCAGGGCGTAGCGTCGTCATGCTTGAACGCGGCCCGGAACGCTCGACTGCGACTGAAGGCACCTATCCCGGCTCGATCGACGAACTACGCGGCGCCATCAGGCACAGGCTATTCCAGAACCCTGCCAAGACGACTGTCACCATCCGCAACACCGTCAACCAGACGGCACTCCCCTATCGTCAGCTCGCAGCTTTTCTGCCGGGTGAAGGGGTAGGCGGCGCCGGCTTGCACTGGTCGGGCGTACATTTTCGCGCAGCCCCCGATGATCTGCGTCTGCGCAGCCATGTCATCGACCGCTACGGCGCCAAATTCATTCCCGAAGGGATGAATTTGCAGGATTACGGCGTCACCTATGAGGAGCTTGAGCCTTTTTTCGACAAGGCTGAAAAGGTGTTCGGCACATCGGGAGAGGCCTACAAGGTCAACGGTCAGATTGTTGGGAATGGCAATGTGTTTGCGCCTTCGCGCAGTGACAAGTTCCCTCTGCCTGCCATGCAGGACGTCTATACAGCGAGCCTGTTCCGCAAGGCGGCATCTGATGTCGGATATCATCCCTACGCCCTGCCAGCAGCCAATGCCTCGATGCAATATACCAATACTTATGGCTTGCAGATGGGGCCGTGTAATTTCTGCGGTTATTGCAGCGGCTATGACTGTTACATGTATTCAAAGGCCTCGCCGAACATCAATATTCTCCCGGCGCTGCGTAACGATGCTGACTTCACCCTGATCACTGATGCCCATGTCCTGAAGGTCAATCTCGACAGCGACCGACGCAAGGCAACAGGCGTCACCTATCTCGACCAGCGTGAAAATCGCGAGAAGACCATCGAGGCCGATCTGGTCATTCTGGCGGCCTTCCAGTTCCACAATGTGCATCTGATGCTGCTTTCGGGCATCGGCAAGCCCTATGACCCGATCAGCAATACCGGTGTCGTCGGGCGTAATTTTGTCTATCAGACGATCACGACCTCACGGGCCTGGCTCCCGGAAAAGCAGTTTACCAACCAGTTTGTCGGTGCCGGTGGGGCGGGTGTCGCTCTTGATGATTTCAACAGCGATAATTTCGATCATGGTCCGCTGGGCTTCATCGGTGGCTCGCCAGTCTGGGTCAACCAGGCAGGCGTCAAACCTATCGCTGCGGCGATGAATGGCGGCGGCAAATCAGCACCGCGCTGGGGCGCAGGCTACAAGGCTGGTCTAGTCGATACCTATCGTCATTCCATGGCCATGGATGCGCATGGCAGCAACATGGCCTATCGCGATGTCTATCTCGATCTCGATCCGACCTGGCGTGACAGCTACGGTCAGCCCCTGCTGCGCATGACCTTCACCTGGAAGGAAAACGACATCCGCATGAACCAGTATGTCGTCGGCAAGATCGAACCGATCATGAAGGCACTCGGCGCCAGACGCTACGAACTCGGCAGGCTTGAACACGGCGAGGCCTTCGACACCCGTCGTTATCAGACAACCCATCTTGGCGGCGGTGCCGTCATGGGTACGAGCCCGACCGACAGCGCCCTCAACCGCTATCTTCAGAGCTGGGATGTCTCAAACGTCTTCGTCATCGGCTCAAACGCCTTTCCCCAGGGCATGGGCTATAATCCTACCGGCACCGTCGCCGCTCTTGCCTATTGGGCAGCACATCATATCCGTACCACCTATCTGGCCCAGCCCGGCCCGCTGGTGGCGTTGTGATGCTCGCGCGAAAAACCGGCCTGGCGCTGCTTGCCGTTTTCGGTCTTGCTGGTTCGGTACAGGCCGAGGCGCAGGAAAATCCGCAACAGGCACTGATCGACAAAGGTCGCTATCTGGCAGCAGCCGCCGATTGCTCGGCCTGTCATACGCATGATGCCGCAGCGCCTTATGGCGGCGGCAACCCGTTCGGCCTGCCCATCGGCACGCTTTATGCGCCCAATATCACGCCCGACAAACAGCATGGTATTGGCAGCTATACCGAAACAGATTTCTCCAATGCCCTTCGTCGCGGCATAGGCAGAAACGGCAAGCCCCTCTATCCGGCCATGCCCTTCCCCTCCTATGCGCGCATGACTGATGCCGACATTCATGCACTCTGGGTCTATTTTCATGAGGGTGTAGCGCCGATTGCCCAATCGGCACCTGCCAATGCCATTCACTGGCCACTCTCGATGCGATGGCCCATGACCCTCTGGCGCTGGGCTTTCGCCCCGACACCGAAAGCCGCCTTGAGCAACGCCAATCGGCGCTTTCCAGATGCCGAAATTGCCCGTGGTGCCTATCTGGTCGAAGGGCCGGGCCATTGCGGCGCCTGCCATACGCCACGCGCTCTGACGATGCAGGAAAAAGCCCTTTCGAGCGATGAAGGCGATGTGTTCCTCTCAGGCGGTGCGGCCGTCGATGGCTGGACGCCTGTCAATCTGAGGCAGGATGACCGCACCGGCCTCGGCCGCTGGAGCGAGGACGACATCGTTGCCTTCCTTGCCACCGGACGAAGCGAAAAGGGCTCTGCCTTTGGCGGCATGAGCGACGCCATCGCACATGGCACACAGCATCTCAGCACAGCCGATCTCCATGCCATCGCCCGCTATCTCAAAACCTCACTGCCAGGCCGCAAGGGCGAGAAGCCTTGGGAAATCAATCACACCGTGGCGGAAGCCCTGCAAAAGGGGAAGCTTCCAACAGCAGGCGCCAAAACCTATGTCGACCGATGCGCTGCCTGCCATCGGACGGATGGGCGTGGCTACGCCCCGGCTTTCCCGCCTCTGGCTGGCAACCCGACGCTCATGGACAAGGATCCTGGGTCGCTGATCTTGATCGTTCTGCGAGGTGCAACGGTGGCGCCGACAGAGAAGGCCCCATCGGCCCTGACCATGCCCGGTTTCGGTCATGTGCTCAACGATCAGGAAGTCGCCGATGTTGTAACGTTCATTCGACAGAGCTGGGGCAATTCAGGAAGCAGCGTTACCGCAGCCGATGTGCGCAGTTTCCGCGATCGTAATGCGGAATGGATCAACACCCCGCCCCCGAAACCCTTCAACTGAATTCGACGCTTCCTCCACCTTCAATGGAGGAAGCGATAGATCACCAGCCCCTGATAGCCACGCCCGCCAGCTGCCGCCTGGCCGGCAACACGGGTAGAATAGGCGCCGCCCCCACCTGCGCCATAACGCGTGGCATTGGCGCCCAGAAGATACCCGGCCTTGCCACCACCACCCCATGGGCCATTGGCGCCATTACCGGCAAACACGACAGTACCGTTCTGACCGTCGCTTCCGCCACCGCCTGTCTGGTTCCAGAGGGTTCCTCCCCCGGTGCCGCCGCCATCGCCCCCCAGCGCCATCTGCGCGGCTGCGAAATACGCCGAACCACCCCCATCCGAGGTAAGAAACGGTGTGCCGTCATAGGTCACAAAGCTTGGTCCTCCCCGTTGACCAGCCGCACCACCTTGCCCGACCGTGACCGAAAGCGACGCATTTCTGGCCGGATCAACGGAATAGATCCCCCAGCAATCACCGCCTGCTCCACCGCCTCCGCCTGAAAAAGACCCGACCTCTGGCGTCAGGGCGTTACTCGATGCACCACCGCCGCCACCGCCGATAACCCGCAATTCAACCTGACGCGCCCATTCCGGTATCGTCAGGATCTGGCTGGCGACACAAAGCGCCTGAGGCTGGCTGATCTGCTGGGCAAAACTCATCGTCGCCAACTCGGGAAGAGCGGGAAGAAACACCCCGCTTTGACGCGGGACAATAGAGCTCAATGTGCCAATCCCGGCAGGAATGCTCATGACATAAAGCGGCACGATAATGGCCCCTGCAGCAGAAGGCGCACTCACCCCTGCAGCAAAACTGATACGGCCCGTGCGACGAATGGGCAGCGCTTTCCCGCGGTTATCCGGCCCCGCCATCGTCTGGTCCGGTTTTCCCGCATTGTAAAATGGCAGCACATCCAGCGTGTCATCCTGCACGCGACAGACCGCGTAGACGGTAATGTCAACGCCCGTCAGGGGAATAGTCAGGGTCTGAGGCGCATCGCTGTAAAACAGGACCTGGGTTATGGAAAAATCAGCATCAAGCCCCGCCGAAATTCCTCCGATATGCGTTGCATCAAGCGCATCCGGCGCCATGATTGCCCCGCGTCCGATCGTGACCGAAAGATCACTGTCAGACATCTGGCAGATGAGACCCGAGGCCATGATCGTCTGACTACCCACAAGCATCTCTGCAAACCGCCCAAGCCCCTCTTTGGCATAACGGCCAAGGCGCAGCAGATCCGTGTCGAAGGGGACGGCCCCCGCATAAATGATCGGACGATCCATCACGCTTGCATCCTTATCCATGCGATTACACCCGATGCCTTCGTGGCCTTGATCGCCGCGTGCAGGGCACGTTGTTCGACTGGCAGCTTTGGGTAGACCTCCAGAAAAAACTGCCCCCCCTCGCGGGCACCATAGCGGGTGCGTGACGCGCCATAGCCGCCAACCTGACACCAGGCACCGCAGTCATGCACGTTACCCGGCTCGATGATCCGTGGCGCAGCGCCGGACAGTCGACGTACCGCCTCCGATACAGCCGCACGGGTATTGAGAGGTGCCACGAGAGAACCCACCATCCGCCTGCGAAAATGGGTGTCTTTCTCGAGATTGAGACGGACCATGCCTGAGGGGCCGAAGAAATCAGCCGCAGCCATTTCCAGAAATGCGTCATCGGTAGTGCCCATACGCGTCTGCCTGCGTACAAAACCCGTCAGGCTCCAGATCGATGCCAGTACGGCACCAAACCCGGTCAGCAATGACTGCAAGATCGGGGCATCCTCGACCTCGTCCCCGCGATAGGCCGGAAACCAGCCCGCGGGCAGAATGAGCCGCAGGCGTCTGGCGAAATCACGCGCGCTACCCGGCGCGATGCCGGTGTCGTAAAGCGTCTTGCGATCCGTCGCCTGCAGGCTCGCTATATCGCGATCTCTCAGAATGGCCATCAGCCACCCACCTGTTCAGCCGTGAAAAGCGGCACGCGATAATCCTTGCCGTTCACGTTGAGATGCAGAAAACCACCCCCCGCCTGTTGCGGCACGGCGCCCCCCAAACTCGCTACAGGCGACGACATCTGGATTTCCCCTCCCTCTGCGGGGTAGAGGCCCAGATTGGGAGAGCCATTTTCACCCTTCTGCACATAAAGTCCCGCCGCAGCGAGACCGCTTCCTGCCTGGA
This sequence comes from Asaia spathodeae NBRC 105894, assembly GCF_025994195.1. Taxonomy (NCBI): domain Bacteria; kingdom Pseudomonadati; phylum Pseudomonadota; class Alphaproteobacteria; order Acetobacterales; family Acetobacteraceae; genus Asaia; species Asaia spathodeae. The sequence continues at coordinate 199,586 of NZ_BAPY01000002.1, forward strand.
TATTCAGCGTGTTGGTTGGAGCATTATTGGGCGAAACGGAGAACAGCAGATTACCGGTCATGTTCGTGACCAGAAGCCCATCATCGGCAAACTGGATACGCTGCCCCTTGGCAGTCTGCGAAACGGTCGAAAAAAGCATGGCCCCCGCATCAAGGCCCTGAACATGCTCGCGTGTTTCAGGCGTCCGCCACTCTATACCCTGACCACGCGCCATCGATATCGCCGTCGCATAGCCACCATCATCGCCATTCGTCCCAGCCAGCGCGGTATTGCCGAACAGGATGCCTGTTTTCCATGAATCGGGATTGCTGACAAAAACGATTCCTGCCTCGCAATCTGCTGTCCCCTCAGTCTGACCGCCCCCGGCGCCGATCTGGATCGCATAGGTACCGCCACCGCAATTCGGATGATAGGGCGTCGACATGCCATAAGCAGGCCCGCCCAGATTCACCGCCTCAAGCTCCATGACGAAGCTAGGCTGATAGTTGACCCCAGGCATACGCCAGGCTTCGCCGTAATAGGCATAGGCTGTGGCTTGGGTCGGATTGGTCGTGTCGTCAGCGATGCCCCAGGAAGCAATCCCGATCGTGCTCGGCACATGGCCCAGCTTGTCACGCCATTTCATCGCATCCGATGTACGCGACCCCGCCACGAAGGCGCTGTTGCCAAAACGCGAAAGCGAAGCAGCCTGGGCATTTTCAAGGGCCCACGGACCGATCGACGTAGTCGCCATAAGAGACGACAGCCAGTCTTGATGCTCAACATCGCGCGTATTGAGCGCAGGATAATCAGACGCTGCACCGATAAAAAAACGATCGCCATACCGGCTGATTTTCGCCCCTTCTTCTGCAAAGAATTCGCCACTGGACGGAGAATCGGCAGGGGCCCCGGCAATCTGGCTCGCCGTCGCATTGAGGGTCTCGACACCATCCGGCGTTGCGATGACGAGAACTTCCGGTCCCGCGACAGCGGGAATACGAAAGTAAGTGTTGAATTTCGGCATTACCCCTCCTGAACGATCTGAACGGAGATCGTGCCTGGAAAAAGCGACTGGCTGGTTTGTGCCGGGATATCGTTCTGACTGCCGTTGAGCAGAATATCCGTCACCGAAAGCACCGACATACCGGCACCGACATAAGCGACATAGGCAAGACGACTGAATGGATAGCTCGCCCCAATCTGTGCGGCAGCGATGTCGGCACCAAGGGCTCTGACAAGCGCCGTACGGGCCGCTTCTGCCTCGGCACCGGAAGCGATCCGCACCGTCATCGCAACGTTTACTGTCAGGATTATCGGGCGCTGCACGGCAAACCCGACCCCCAGGGCCTTCGTCGCCTCCACGCTGGCATAGACTTTTTGCAGCACTTGCTCAGGCACATCATCACTGCCATCGTCGATCACAACCGTGAAATAGCCGGATCGGGTCGCTCCGTCGGATTGCTGTCCATCGAACACGGCATAGCTCAGATTATTCTGGGTCTCGGCCACCGCGCTCTCAACTGCCGCGCGAGACGCGCTGGCCTTGGCCGCCAGCCAGAGCGGAAAGCGCTTTCGGAGCTGCGCATCGGTTTCCTGATCCGAACCATTCGCAAAAGCCTTGAGATTAGTCACGATATCAATGCCTGCAACCGAAGTGCCCATCAGGGAGATCGCGCCTATGGCGACATTGCCCTGAACACCTTCGACCAATGCCTCGACGGGCAAAGTCAGCGAGGCCACCCCGGTCGGACGCACATACCCTGCCGTTTCCTTCGACCAGTGCTCGTGGGTCGTATCAATCACGACCTGATAGGTAATGGCCGAAGCCGTTCGCACGGTCACACCGGGTCGCACCACGGCAGAGATATCACCATAGGAAAAGCAGGTCATGGTAACCGAACCCTGCGCCTTGACGCCGGGCAGTCGGGTCATACCAAAATCGCCGACGAAACTGTCGCAATCTGTGCCCACCGATGTGGCCAGTCTTGTGCGACAGAGGATCTGAAGCAGCATATATTGCAGCCACAGACCAAGCGCAGCGACGCTTTCTATCAGGGCGCGCCCTGGGGTGCCGATATCAAGCGTGAGCTTTTGGGCACATTGCGCCTGCGCCGTAACGACAGCACTCTGGACGAGTGCCGAAAAGGAACGCAAAGAAAACGACATGAGCTTTCCGATGCCTCGTCGGCAGGAGCCGAGCCAGGCTCAGATCGTGCCGCTCTGATTGAATGTGAAAACCTGCCCAGCCTCTTCGCCTTGTTCGGTATAGGTGATTGCGCAGCGATACGTACTCACAGCCAGAGGCGTCAGTGTCACAGTCACCGGCTGATCGTGATCGATTGACGCTTCCAGAGCGAGTTGACTGACAATCAGCCCCTGCGTTTCCACCTCCCGGATCGGCGTACCTACGCGTGAAGGCAGACCGGCGCCATATTCTGCGTGCCAGAGATAGGCTTGCGGGTTGGTGCAGAGACGCCGCAGGATGTTTTGCTGCGTGGCCGATGATCCATCCGCAGCCCGCAGGGCGCCATCATCGTCGAGTTGCAGATCCTCGCCGAAATAATGGTACAGATCCGTCATCCTAATGCCTTTCCGGTCATCCCATTGGCATAGGGGTGCACATGGTCGCCAAGACTGTTCGTGTCCGTGCGCACATCCCCTCCGGAGACGGAAATACCGCCCCCTTTCACCTCGATACCCGCGCCGGAAACGCTAATCCCTTCGGAATCAAGGGTCATTCTGACAGATCCCGCCTTCAGCACGATCGCCGATCCGCTAAGGGCACATTGCATCGAGCCAGCGCCAAAAAACACGCCATCCCGCCCAAGATGCAGCCACCCGCCTGACTCACTCTTGCGGGCAGATTCTCTGGAGGGCGCACCGCACCCTGCCCTGATCAGCAATTCGCCGGGTTGTGCCACCTTGCCTGTCTGGGGCGACAGGGCGGGTCCAGCAACGACATCGAACATAACGGAAATAATCACGTAGTTCTCGCCGTCGCCTTCCACCGGCATCAGCAAGACATGAGCGCCCGGTGCGGTTGGGCAGGAAAGCCGCAAATCTCCCACTTGTGTGACTGCCGCATCCGGCAGCCACCCTGTCTCGATATCATCGGGCTGCAGACGCACCTTGACGGCATGATTGGCAGGATCAACTGCCGAGACAATGCCATGTATGGCGTGGGCAGCGCGTGTCTGATGGGCCGCAGCCCAGAAGGAACCATCCATGGGCATACTCCTTCAAAAAACACGATCCCGCAGTGTCACGTCCTGCCGATAGCCATGAGCGGGATCCATGAAATGCGTGACAGAGTCGACGGATAATGTCCTGACCCCGTCTGAAATCCCTTCATCGACAGTCATGAAATGGCGCGGCGCCAGACCCGTCACGGCAGGCAGAGAGAGACGGACTTCGTATGCGTGCGAGACAATCCGTCGATATTTTCCCTTTGCCAGGCGCCTTATATCGTCCATGCGCAGCCCTGGCGCCCTGAACGTATAAAGCGCAGCATTGGCGCCCGGCATCTCATTCGAGAAATTCTGCCCGTCGAAATAAACCTCGCTTCGCGCCCTCTGGCGTGAATCCCACGATTGCACACCGACAACGACATTCCGTGCGAGACCTAGATCGTGCCTGAAAGACTGCACGCTGACACCACCGGGAGAAAAAAGTCGTGTACCGCCCTCACCAACAGCATAGGGCGCGTGGATATGGATCGTTTTACCCGATGCGTGGCACTCATATCCGTGATCGCGCGACAGGGAGTACGCGATATCAAAAGCGGTCTGATACCGATTCTGCGTGACGGCGGAGAGCCGCCTGTGCTCCAGCTGCCAGAACTGCCCACAATACGCGGCAGCATCGGTAGTCCCGGACACGATATCCGTCCTGAAAGTCAGGCCGGCGCGCTGCACCGCTTCCTGCACCAGTTCGAGCGCAGTCTGATTGCTCCAGGAAGCGGCAAGGCGTGTATCGAGCAGAAAGGCCATATAATCCCGACACTCCAGAACAAAGAGCGCGTTGCCATTTTCCTTGTACAGCGCATCGAGCACACCGTGAAAAACCGTCGTCCATTCCTCGTCGCCCCGCGCCACCTGCAGCATCACATCCGGCCGATCAAAGCCTGAGCGATTTTCCACAAGATCGCGCAACACGGTTTTGTTCTTGGTGACCACTCTGATGAGCGCCGTGTCGCAGCGTTCGTAGCGGGTACATTCCAGACGAAAGCCCCCTACATGCAGATCCTGCTGCCTCGCGCCATCAATCAGAAGCCGGGCTTTCCAATTACGCATCAGCTCTGTCATGAGGGCGGCAAACCTTCGCTCCCATAAGAAACGCTCTCATCAGGCAGAATGATCTGCACCGGTGCGTCGAAACAGGTGAGATCGGGATCGGAAAGCCCGTTTTTTTCAGCAATACGCCACCACTGCATGGCGTCGCTGAAATAGCGCAAAGCGAGATGAAAGAGCGAAACATCATCTGACGTCACCTGTATCTTCATTCTCTTTTCTCCTCGAAATACTTCAGTGCGGCACCGTCTTTTCCGAAAAAGATATTCTCCGGTAGAAGCCGTCACGACCCAATCAGGGTCTGCGCGCGACTGACATAACTTCCGGCATCGACACTCAAAGTCGCGGCACCGGCATTTTGCGCAAGTGTCACCAGATCGACCGCATTCGAGATCTGTGCAGTGTCCAGAACCAGGCCAGATTCATTTCTGACCTGCAACAGGCTATTTCCTGCCACAGAAAGATCCGATCCTACTGCGGCGACAGCCGTGGGTATCCGGCTTACATTGGTAGCGCTTTGCCAGAGCGAACTGGCCTTTCCCAGCGCATCTTGCGCGTGCGCCACTGCGCCCCCGGCACCCAGAATCTGGGCTATCGGCATGATCTGACCCACAACAGATGAAATCATGGTCGTGCCGATCCATCCTGAATCGGTCATCTGACCGAGCATTGTCGAAAAAACACCCAAACCCGAGACCATATCCATACTGGCGGTCTCCGATGAAATGGGCACCAACACAGGCGGGCTGACTTCCCGCTCCAGCACCAGACGATAGGGGCAGATTGTCCCTCGCGCCCGATACGACCAGGAAAACTCGGCAATCCAGACGCGGGCAGACAGATCAGCAACCGAAAATGCCAGAACCTGTGCTGCCTCGCGCATCGTCTCCAGACGGCGCGCCCTGCTCGTGGCCATCGGGCCTATAAAACGCCCCGTCAAAACCAACCGCGCCGGATCGTTTCCGACTGAATCGATCACACGCCCGCCCCCGAGAAGACGATGGATAATCAGGACCTGACGACCGCCAATAACCAGTTCATCGGGCACTTCAGGGCCACTCAGAACCAGATTTCCCAGGGTCACAGGGGCCGCCCGGTCGAGCTGGCGTATGGCACCCAGCGCATTCTCGACCTGAAGAAGCGATATGCCCATTTTTTTTTCTCTTACATGAAGCCGAAACTCATATTCGGGTATTGTGGCATGGCGATCTCATCGACCACGGCGCTGCGCGTACGAAGCATATTCATACGAAACCCCTCGTCACCCAGAGCAGATACCCGCTCTTGCCCGCGAGGCATTTCCATGACGCCATCAGGATGCCTGTTCCGATCAAGCAAGTCGCTTTCGCTCTGCACTGCTTCCGGCTGCCTGGTGAGCGCATGGTTTCGCCGCAAAGCTCCAGCGAAATCAGGAACGACCGAAACCTCGATATGCCGTCCCGCCTGATTCCAGAACCCTTGAGTGCGCTGAAAACGCCCTATAATCCCGGACGGACCAGCTGCCTCACCATCAACCTGAGGCTGATTGCCTTTCCGCTTTTGTACCGCGATCGACACCGATCCTGCGGAAAAGAGCCGGTAATCTGCTATTGGCGATAGCGGGACCGGCCTCCCCCGACTGGGAAAAACAGCCCCACCTGACCTCCCATCTGAAATCGGCTGATGAGACCAAAGAGGTAGCGCCGACGCTTTACTCAAAGAGACCAACGGAAGCGCTTTCAACGATAACAAGCCCTGCCGCCCACTCATAGCGGTCTGCAAAACCTGCCATGTTAAACCGGGAGCAGAACGCCGCGTCCCCTCCGATCCCGAAGCCGCTCCGCGCAGCCTCTCATTACGAGAAATCGGTACCACCGGAACTGGTGAATGGAGCCTGTTGCTTCCAACCCCTGCTCCCCCCGCAAAAAAAATGGATGTCCGCAGCGACGCTCCGCCTGGCCGCTGCGTCGCAGCAGGGACAATCCGCTGGCTGGAGAGGACTTGCAAAGAACGACGCGCAGACAAGACAACAGACCCGGCGCGATAAAGAACAGATCTCCCTAAAGTCTCGCTTCGCACGAGCGAGGCCACCGCACGAGCGCCAGAAATTTTCCTGACACGTGCAGGAGGCACGAAAGATCCCGAAGGCAAACGCAACAGCCCTGAGCGCACAAGACGCGGCCAGAGCATGCGCGTTGGCAAAAAGGGTATCGGTTTTTCAGCCATTATTCTTCTCGTCCGAGCCTATTCCTGCCGATAGCGGCATTGCCGCCAGTCGAATGAAAAACCGTCCTGCTCGGCCAGAACAACGCAGGCCGCCATACGTCGCGCACGCGACCATGCGGTAACGACAGACCAGGGCACCCCGCTTCTCAGGAGATAGAGGATCTCCCTGAAAACAGGGTGCCCGGTCAGTTTTTTGCCGTGTCCAGAACGGCATCCTGCTGAGAGTCGGCATCGAAGAAAAAGGGCTGGAGCAGCATGATACCGTCATTGCCGATACGACGGGCCAGATCACGAATCTCGTCTTTCGTGACCGGCATCTGCACCGGTACGCCATTCACCGCCCTGACCGAACAGACCATCTGCGCGTAGGAAAGCCAGGTCGATGCGGCAGCGCCTGCGGTTGCCGTTCCCCCAGCCTCTATGAGATCAAGCATATCCCCGGGGTCGAGCTCCCGCAGCGTAAGCGTACGCCCGGGAGCAATCTCGAGTTCTTCCGGCAACTTCGTCATGAAATCTTGCTCCGCAACGACGCATAAAACTGGACATGCTGATGAATCATGCCTTCTGCCTGCCAGCGATCGGTCTTCAACGAGAGAGACACCCCGCTATATTCCCAGGTCGTTGTCGTCCCATCGGGCTCACGGATATACTGATACAGCGTACCGCTCCCGATACTGCCGGCATTCCAGAATGCCGCTTCAATTGCGGCGACCAGACTGTCGAGATTGGCATTGGCACGTGCGATGGTAAAAACGCCGCGCCACCCGCTGGGCGTGTTGAACTCGACCGGCAATCCGTTGAGTGGCGTCGCACGCTGGATAATCGTGTGCTGCTCGGACTGAAATCCGGTCACGTCGCGCAGATCGATACGCGATCCGTTCCAGAGCAGCGTTATCCGGCAGTCCCGACCGATACTGTAAGGATTCACCATGGATCAGACACTCCCGCTGGCAGTGCTGACGCTCACAGAGGCGCCCCCCTGCAGATTGATGATGAATTTCTCGTTGATCCCTTGGTACTGTACCTGCACATCGGCCTGCACATACCCCGTTGCAACACGGTCGCCGGGATTATTGCTGCTGTCACACAGCACGGCATAAGGCAGGCGACCACCAGTCACACCGAGAATACCCTGAGACAACAGGCTGGAGAGAAAGCCCAGTATCGACGCACGGATATTGCCAAACAGACTGTCATTGATCACGCTGCCGACATATTGACCCATCGTGCCTTCGAGCGACCGCGCAAGGTAATTGGTCAGACGGGTATACGCGTCGCTCTGCACCGCCGCGCTTTGCGAGGTATTATGCCCGGCACGGATCGCCCAGTACTGCCCCCCCGGCGAAGGATTGCAGATCACATCGATGCCATTCTCGATCAAGGCACCAAGCTCGGCCAGCGAATAGCCGAAACGCGTCGCTTCGAGGCCGTTCTTCTGACTCCCGACAATACCCGCTAGAGGCTTGTTCAGCCCTGACTGTTCGGGTGAAAGCGCAGCCAGTTTTCCGGCTGCAAAAAGCGCAGGACTGACCAGCTGCAAACCGAGCGTATCGTCATTCCACCACAGCCAGTCGCCATGCATGTATTTCAATGCATGCGACCACAGACCATAAGCCGTCTTGCTTTGTATGGCCTGAGCCAGTGTTTCGCCTTTCGGCCCGGCTGCGATCATGTAGATGCCCTCGTCACGCCCGAAAGCGAGCATCGGCACCATCGTCGCCGTATCCCCCACACCTGCGAGAGTTGCCACACCGCATCCCTGGCTGGTCAGGGCATAAAGCCCGGTTCTCGCCTCCGCGACACCGACAAAACGCCCCGGCGCAGGCTCTCCTCCATCGGCGCCCCCGGCGAGCTGCACAGATCCGGTTTCCGTAATCGCGGCGTCACCGACAACATCGACCAGAACAAGCGCCTGGGTGTCTGCTGCCAGAGCCTGAGCAAGCGCTGTCCAGTCCGTTCCGGTATAGGCCGTCGCTCCCAGTTCTTCATGAGAGACACTCAGAACGAACTGCCCGTCACGGTAGCTCTGGCGCGTCACATTCACGGCGACTGCATTGCCCGCGCTACCAGTATAACGTGCCCTGATCTGGGCCGCCCCCAGACTGGCCTGCGCTGCCTTGTCAGCCCCGTCGGTTACCCGCACAAGGCAGAACTGGCTCGCCCCCTGATGCACGGCAACATCGACAGCAACGTTGAGATTGGACGCCCAGCCGCGTTTTCCGGCAAAAAACTCCCGGCACTGACCGACACTGCCGACAAGCGTTGGTACATCAACCGGCCCCCATGAGGCCGTACCGACAATTCCAAGCAACCCGGAAGAAACTCCGGATATCAACAGGGTTTCAGGCTGGGCGATCTGGATATACAGATCAGGCACAGGCAGAGCCGCTGTATTCAGGGCGCCGCTCTGTATGAGTTGTGGCATGAATGATCCTTCTTTTCTGGAAGTGACCTAAACTGATCAGGGCATTGGCCGGACGGTCCCATCGCAATCCGTGTCCCAGTTCCGATAAGCGGCTGGCATTTCCTGCGCCGCAGCCAAGGCATCGAGCGCCTCTTCTGGTATCTCGGCGCGCAGTTGGTCGGGGGCGGTATCAAAAGAAAAAGGGAGACCATTCGCATGAAACCAGCCTCCACCAGCCACCATCTGTGGCGACCAGACAGAGTCATATCTGTCAAAAATAACGCGCACCCGAACATCCCGACGAAACAAAGACTGGGTCTGCATCGCGTCCTGATCGTCTTCACCCTCGAAGAAAATCTGCGCCTGCCGTCCATCGGTCAGCGCAAGCCAGTCCTGCGGCAAAAGGCGCGAAACCAGCAGATCGCCCAGCACCGGTCGCATCTCGCAGGCGCTGGTCCACAGAGAAAGTCTGAAAATCTGGCTCTGACGCCTGATGAGACAGCTCGACCGACCATAGCCGCCAGTGACAGCTCTCAGACTCCCTGCGGAAACACTCAGCCTGTTCTCATCAGCCACAGCCCCTTCGAACTGCGACGCCAGGCTTTGTGCCACCTGCCCCTCTGTCTCCTGAGCATCTACGACATGGCGCGCCACACGCGGCTCACCACCCGGCGGCGTCCATATCAAGGCGATAATGCCGGGTGCCGCCCTGCGAGAGGTCAGCCGGCACTGCGCTGTCCTGCCCCTGATCTCGACTGAAAGGACAGGAGGAATGCGCAATGTCTCCACCCACTCCTGCCCCAGTGGAGTAGACAGGCCTTCATACCCGCCGGACAGGGGCGTGATCGTCACATAGCTCACCGCTTCACGCAGCGAGGGAGAGGTGAACAGATCGGAAGGCATCAGCGGCCCAGCCCGAAAAAAGACTTTCTGTGCGCTCCAGAATGACGAAGCCGCCGCGATATCGGCAAACCGGCTGGCACAGCAAAGGGCCAAACCACGCGTGACGGAGGAAAGATCTGTCATGATCAGACCTGCTGCAACGACAGAATGGCGCGCGTTCCATTCCGCGACAATTCGACCGAATCAACCGTATAACGCAGGCCCAGTTCGTCAATAATCTGCATATAGGGTACCAGATAAAACCCAGGCAGAATCGGCAGAGACAGCATGTAACTTCCTGAGCGCAACGCGCCCGGCATGCCACTGTGGCTATCCTCTCCTTTTCCGGTCAGCACGACGCTCGCAGGACATTGCCCAACATGAAGCGGCGTCATACCGCGCATCCCGAAAATCGAGATGCACTTGTTGCAGGCGACGCAAAGCGGCGGACGAAATGCGTCGATTTCGGCAACGAAATAGAAACGCTCTTCCTGCTGCAGAATATCGCCGATGCACAACGACGGGGCATCGCTCAACGCATAGATCATCGGCCGCGCCCACATGCGAGGCTTGCGCATCTGAAAACCAGCATCGGCATCAAAGCACAGAAAAGGCGTGCCCATGAGTGTTGATAGTGGCTTTAACGGATCGACCACGCGATAATGTCGTCCAATCGTCCCAAGGCGACGCGCCGCTCTGGCAAAGCCTGCATCCACATGCTGCTGCATGGCCCGCATCGGCTTCCCTCCCGCTCTTTATTTACACGACGACAGAAGCGTGATCCCGCAGGTCCGGCCCGGGTATGACCCCGAGAAACCCGCACACACGACGGCGCCACCAGTCGAAAAGACGCACGCGCTCGGTCAGCTCGCGCGTATTGCGCGTCCAGACGGAAACAGCCTGAGTATCCAGATTTTCCGAGACAGACTGCACGGCACGCTCCATCTGGATCAGGGTCGCGAGAAAATAACGCAGCCTTTTTCTCTCAGACCCGGCAAGCGTGTTCAGACGCCATTCGAGTGTTCCCGCATTCTGAAAAAACCGCCACGAACTCTCGCCGCTTGCCACGTCACCAAGCGCCGCATAACCGCAGAACCGTCTGATTTCGGTCTTTTCGTCTTCGGTCAGCGCCCCGCCTGTCATTTCCACGCCTGGAACCGCCCCACAAAAAGCGGAATCGGCCTCGTTCACAGACCGAAACCGGCAGCATCCGTCCCGAGACTCTCGATCACAACGCCACGCTTGAGATAGGCATTGGTCGCAGTCGGAATGATCGACACATCGGCGGTCACATCAGTCGGCAGGGCAAACCCGCCGATCCAGTACCACGACTGCGCAATGATCTGCTTCAGACGGTCGAGCGGCTCACGCGTGACCATGGCCACACCGTCCACCATCTCGATCAGGGCCCGCTCGGCATCGGGAATGTCGGTATGACCGATACAGGCACAGTCTCCCTCCACCAGCGCCCCCTGTCCCAGAAGCAACGCACGATGGATCGGCCCACCTCCAAGAGAAGCCTGCTGGGGTGCCTCCGTCGTCGGCACGAACCGGACACCGAGCAATTCGATAATCTGGCCCGAACGATACTCTTCCGAGCCATAGGCACCGCGATAAAGATATTTGAAATCTGCATCGCGAAACAGCGAAAGAAGCTGGAGATCATCAAGATAGCAATTATACGCCCCATTGATCATCGGCACGTTGTTGCGGCGCAATGACGCCACACCCGCCAAAACATGCTGAATACCAAGCGTATCGCCATCCGCATGGCGCAGATCGGCTGTGCTTCGTTTACCGTTAGGTCGCAAGACGAGAGGCGCGGTCGCGGCCACAACTGCATTGCCCGTCGTCGCATCTGCAACAGAAACACCTGTCGAGAACTGCAATTGCCCCGAAATGCCGCCCGGCGCCGTCGAGACATTGCCCTGATCAGCCGTCGCGGCAACAAGCGTATAGACACCACTGCCAACCGTCACCGTCATACCGGGACTGGCATTGACTGGCCTCACCAGCCCGGAGACGATCACGAACTGGAAACCGCGAATGTCATCGACTGCAATCGTCGTTGTCTTCGCAGTAGCCGTCGCTGTCACACGGGTATTACCGCCCAGATACCCCCCAACACCGCCTGGCACACCGGCAAACAAGGCATTGCGCGCCAGGCGATCCAGAGACTGCATGGCCTGAAGGCCATTGGTTTGCGCATTCGCCAGAAACTGCGAAGCAATGCCCACCCCGGTCGTCACCATATTGAGGTCGATGGTATCGCCATACTGGTTGATGCTGAGCGTATATTGCTCGACGGACCATCCGCTGGGCGACAGACCATTATCGAAATTCGTATTCCCTGAAGGCAGAAGCGGCTCGACAACCGGCGCCTTGAGGCTCTTGCGCGTCTTTGTCAGCGTTTCACCGATCGCATTGGGAAAAATCTCGCGATCGGCAACGGCACGAAACCCGAGCCGCGCATTCAGCCCCGTTTCAAATTCGCGCGCCAGAAAGCCCTGCTGAATGGCTGCACGCAACTGTTCAGGAAAATTCTCAATACCCATTGTTCCACCCCTGACCCGTAATTTTCAGATAATGCCTGCGAGAAACTGACGTTTGCGTGCGGCATATTCCGCAGCAGCCAGACCACGCGCATCCTGCACCTGCACAGAAGCCGGTTTCGGCACGGCGCCTTCCCAGCCTGGAGCAGCGGCCGTCCCATGCGGATCCCGAAACAGAAAGCCGCGTGCCTGACGCGCCTGCGCCATGGCGTCTTCCACGCCCGTTATTTGCCCCTGTTCCGACCATCCGATCCCGGAGCGATCCATCAGCAGCATCACAGCATCGGGGTCATGGGCTCCAAGGCGCATCGCCTCAGCGCGCAGGGCATTGGCAAGCACGGTTTCGCGTGCAGCTTGTGTCACCCGATCCATTTCTTCGTGATGCGCCTGAACAAGGCAGTCCCGCTCCGCAGCAAGTTCCGCAAGCGAACGACGAAGTGCGTCGATGTCATCTGGCATTTCCATTTCCCCTCAGAGGGTTCTCTTCAGGCTGCACGCACAGCCTTGATTTTGGTCCATTCCGCAGCGGGATCCGCAACGCCGGCAGCACAGGCATAAAGCCGGGCTGCTGTTTCCTGGCTCAGCAGGCCAGCATTCACAGCCTCTCCCAGCCCCTTCGCCATAGGCAGAAGCTCGGCTTCATCAGCAGCAAACCAGGCAGGCCAGTGCAGAGAGAGACCTGCAGGATCCAGATCCCTGAGAACCTGTCCCCCGATCATCAATCCGTCAGGCATTACTGCTGAAAAGCGACACAGCATCCGATAGAGCGGCAGAATACCGCCATCGCCGTAAGTCCCGCGCAGGCGGTCTGCCATCCAGATAAGAGGCTGACACATAAGCTCCATCGCACGCCCCGATTGAGGGGTGCCCAGCCGATCACCGTGGGTTCTGTTTCCATGGAGCTGCTCGAGCACTAGCTGACGCAATTCCCGATAATGGGCCAGGACAGCTCCCGCAGCCGCACCATTGATTTCAAGAAGCTTCGCATCGCCTTCAGGCGGCAAGGTCAAAGCCGAGGCAGCACCGCCCTGACGTGCCACACCCTCTAGAACCTCAGGTGTCTTCAGCACAAGCGTCGGATCAGACCCGTATTTCAGTCCTCGCCCCGCCTGCGAAAGCAGATAATCCGCCTCGATCACCGTATCGATGGCCTTTTCGAAACTGCATTCCCCATCCGGCTCCGTCGCTGACACAGCGCCCGGATTGCGGATCCAGACCACAGGGACGAAACCGAGATCATGAATGCTGGATCGTTTCTCATCGAGAACGTCACCACCTTCTTCCCCTGCAGGAACGGGCACGAAAACGTCCAGTCCGATGCGCGTCCAGCGACGCTGCCACCAGAAACGGGACGACAAGGCGTCAGACGCCACGGCGTATCCACTTGCCTTCAGATCAGCCCCCGAAACCAAATAACGCTCGGTCACGGACAGAAGCGCGCCATACTGGTCCCAGTCAGGTGTCAGGTAGGCGGTTTCCAGCAGCGAAAAACGTGGCCTGCCCCCCAGAATTTCAACCCATATCGCAACCGATCCCACAGACCCACATGTCGCTACCTGCATCATGAAAGCAGGCAGACCAGTCTCGAAAGCAAAAGCGTTCATCGCTTTTGATGTCGACTCATGCGACGCAACGGCCAGCGGCCAGTGAGTATTGCCGAATAAAAGCGAGACTGCCTCATCGACAACGGTGCGGCACAGATTGGTGCGCACGGAGGGCCGTCTCTGCGAAAGCGGAATATACTCTCCCGCATTGCTACGCTCGCTCGCAAAAGGATAGGGCAGCGCATCATATTGCGCCCCTGCGAGCACTTTCTGTAGCGCCAGCAACCGCCTCGTGCGCGCAGACGCGCCGGGCGGCACGGCATATCGCCCCTGCAACGCCATCCAATCCATGAAAATTCCTTCACCGTGAAAGGCTGAACCATCCCTGGTCCTGCCAGCGGCCTCGCGCTGGCTGCGTCTCGATCATCAATTCGCTCAGCGCCCAGATCAGCGCATCAGCCCTGTCGGGTGACGACGCACCGCCAAACCCCCGAATGGAAAACAGACAAAGCTGGGATTCGAGCTCGGGAAACCGCCCGTGATGCACCACCCGCCCCTGCTCGTAGAGCGCAGCAATCGGCTCGGCGCGCGCTGCTTTCCCACGCGAGGCCACAACCATTTTCAATGACGCTGCCGGATCGATACTGCGCAGGGTTGCTTCCACCAGCGCCCCCCCGAAATTACGTTCGGCAACAACTCTGTCGGCCTGCCAGAGCGCCACGCTCTGCATGACACGACGGGCCCAGGCCATCGGCGTATCGCGCAGGGAACAGTCTTCAAGAACATGCCCGACCCCGTCATGATCCACGCCCGCCACGACAATGCCAATTTCGTCGGCTTTCAGGTCAGAAGGGCCAGAAGCCCCGGAGGGATCGACCGCCACCACGATACGCCGCATCTGCCCGATCAGTGCCTTACGGTCCTGCTCCGCACACGCGTGACATCTCCTGAACATATCCACGCGCCAGAGCGCGTCCTCGATCACCGTCTGATACTCACCAAGCAGAAAACGCCTGCGCTCACGCTCCGGCAGAGCTTCCAGCTGCTGTAGATAGGCGTCACTCAGATTGGCGCGGTTCTGATCCGGATTCATCACCATCGACGCATAAAGCTTCGGTGTTCCATGGCGCAGACCCGATCGCGGTTCGATACCGCTCTCAAAAAGCGCATAGAGCCAGTGATCGGTCGTCGGCGGGTTTGCGTCGATATATTCGCGAACCGTCAAGGCACAACGCTGCGCGAGCCGCGTCAGCAGCATGTTACGCGCGCCATAGCTGATCTGGCTCGCCTCGTTCAGATAGATGGTTGCAAATTCAAGTCCGAGAATTTTCTCGGTACGTGTGGAGTCATCCAGCCCGCCAAAAAGGATCGACGATCCGTTCGGAAAAATCACACGATTACTCTGGCCGTCCCATTTATAGCGTATATGCGCGAAGCAGCAGCGCATGACCTTCGGAAACGTGTCCTGAATGACGCTCGCCCGCAGAGCGACCTGACGATGCCGAAACACACCATGACGCGATTGCGGCACACGCAACGCCCTGACCACAAGCGCCCTGATCAGAATGAATGTCTTGCCTGATCGCGAACCACCCCGCAGGAAAATATGTCGTGCCTCGCCACCGAGCAAACGATTGGCCTGCTCCTGCACAGGCGTCAGGGCAAACGCCGACCTAGAGCGCTTCATCGCCCTCGGTCAGGGATAATTCCCCTTCGCATTCATCGACATTCGCACGCACATCGCGAAAACAGGCCGGACGATGAGCCCGCAACAACATGCGCAAAAGCCCGTCGCTGTATCGCTTCCGCGTCATCGGCTTGCCATCGGAATCGCAAATCAGACGACCCCCATAGAGCAGCGGCTCCTCATAGCCCTCGAGCGCCCGACGACGGGCCTCGGCTTCGAGCAGATCGGTCGCTTCCTCAAGGGCCTGCTTCCAGTGGTCGCTGAATATTTCATCGCCGCGCCGCCAGTTATAAGCCGTCTTGCGATCAATCCCGGCGGCACGTGCAGCCTCAGACACATTTCCCGTTTTCTTCAGATGATCAAGGAAGAGGATTTTAAGGGCGTCGCCCTGAAGGCGGTCTCGTTTTCCGAGCCTTTGTTCCATCTTGGCTCCAATTTGTTTTTGTGGAGACGTCAGCAGTCCCTGAGACTTCTTCTTGCACCGATCGTTTCACATCCGTTTCTTCTGAGGCACAGCCTGTCGATCTGACGCATTTCCTCGGTAATCTTCCGCATGATCAGCGACTGCACATCAGCCTGCACACGTCCGATCCGGGTAAGACTCTCCAGTTGCTTTCGACAGGGTACCCCGCGCAGACGCATATCGGGTATCGGCAAATTCGCGTCCGCCAGATCGACCCAGCACAGATCGAGATCAGCTCGGTGCCGCAACTCTGACATGCTTATGAACGGACATAGAACGGCTTCGCCTGGCATTATCTTTACGACGAGAAGAAAACTTCTCCGGCACGAAACCACGTCCCCGACAAGAATGTCGGTCACGGCGTTAATCCGCATCTATTTCATTATGGGTTATATATACTATAATATTATTATTTTTGCAATCTTTTATTACTATAATACTCGCTCAGCCTCTCAAGCGCCAATGCACATTGTGCTGCGGTCTTGGTGCGCGCCGAGGCACGAGGCCCTTCGGGGAAAATCATCGCCGCCATGTCGGGAAAGCTCATCTCCCGCACAAGCATCATCTCTATACGCGTATGAAGGCTCTGCCCCAGAAGCTCTGCGAGTTTGCGCAATCTCTCGGAACATTTCCCACGTCCGAGCATCCAGGTATGGATATCTCCCGCTTCACCGCCCCGTTTCGGCCCTCCCGCGTCAACGATACCCAGCGTCGCGTAGTCATATTCCATTCGCCAGCGCTCGCTGGCCGCCACTTCATCATCACCGATATCGCCGGCCCGATACAGCCAGGCTACAGTCGACAGAACCCTGACTGCATCGCCGTCCTTGCGGAAACGACTGCGTTTCATGCGCTCTGGGGTCGGCAGACAGGCTTCTGTGTCCGACAGGGACAACCTGTCTTTGTTGGCGCATTTTCTCATACGGGAAATCTCCGGATACTCAGGCGCCAGAACGCCTTTCCACACACAAATGCCGTGCTCACAAAACCGCATTTTTCGCGCCGACACACTACATGCGCGACGTCGCGCGCATGGCGTCAAAATAAGAGGGTGGCTCCCTCTCTTCCCAAAGTGCCAGCCATGTGACTGGATGCCCTGCAGGCAACGCCCCGGACTCATCACGCTCATCCGTACCCGGCATTGCTTTGGGCGACTGACGCGGCGGTGCCGCGCCATTCAGTGCCGCCAGGGCTTTGGCTAGCGCCTCACCTGTCGCGGCACGCCTGCCACGTTCTTTAGCGATCCTCATCCAACCCAGCCTTTGCAACGTGAGTGGCTAAATGCCATTGACCGGCACATAGACCATTCCAAAAATTACCCACTGGATTTGGCAATGAGCCATTGCTATGAATGCCCCATGGCCAAACACAAACGCCCCGATTCACTCGCAATCGTTCAGCGCGCCATCGGGAGACGCATCACCTGGGCAAGAGAGCTGGTCTTCCCCAATCAGAGCGAATGCGCACGCCTGCTAGGCGTCGACGCCTCGACCCTCAACAAGATTGAGAAAGGCGATCGCGCGCCGAGTGTTTTCCTCATCTTGTCTCTTTCCAATCGTCTGCGTGTCTCGACCGATTTTCTTCTGAAAGGGGTTCTGAATGGCCGCACTGACGGCGAGATGGCGCTTCGTCTTGCGGCTCTGCACCCAGAGCTGGTGCTCCAGCAGCAGGACACGGCGTTTCACATGGGCAAAAACACGCCTTGCGACATGCCAGAGCCGCCCAGGAGACCAGAGGGGGACCATTCTTGACGTCCTTGTTTTCATCGCACATCCAGAAAACAGCCTTCTTCATTCGCAGACAGAGCGCTTGAAGCTGGGCACAGCAAGAACAAGGCGTGAATAAGCACGCCTTCACCCGTTCCCTGCGCCTCACGCCGTCGCGTTATGATCAGCTTCAACCGACCAGCTGCACCTTGAAGTCCATCCGACTTCTGGACGATTAACCATTTATTAATGGCATTGAGCCATAATGTCAAGAA
Organism: Asaia spathodeae NBRC 105894; assembly: GCF_025994195.1. NCBI lineage: Bacteria > Pseudomonadati > Pseudomonadota > Alphaproteobacteria > Acetobacterales > Acetobacteraceae > Asaia > Asaia spathodeae. The sequence continues at coordinate 217,572 of NZ_BAPY01000002.1, forward strand.
TAGATTATGGCGAATTGCCATAACTCAGGTTCCCGACGCCCTTGTCACGAGTTTGTAAAACAACATTTATACGACATTTTATGTCTGCGTCTCTACGATCCGAAGATGAGTGATCTGGATAAGTAATGGACAGCATAAATCCGCTGATTTCATTTTCTTAATATTAATTCAGATTAATGAAACAGAACAAACTGCCGTAAGGCATCTTCCCTTCGCACGAGAAGAGAGCGCATGAGTTCATGAACGCCATCGTCGTAACTGCCCTAAGGCGGCCCCTGACCTTCGTCGTCTTTTCGATCCTGATTCTGATGTTCGGAATCATGTCGATCTTCAAGACGCCGACCGACGTTTTCCCCGAAATCAAGGTGCCTGTCGTTTCGGTCATCTGGACCTATCCGGGGCTGCTCCCGAATGAGTTCGCCGGACGAATCACCTATAATTTCGAGCTGGCCGTCACGACGACGGTCCAGAACATCGAGCATATGGAATCGAATTCCTATTACGGGCGTTCGATCGTCAACATCTACTTCCAGCCCGGCACGCCTGTCGGCACGGCTGAGGCAGAAGTGACGGCCATTTCCCAGACGATTCTCCTCGGCCTGCCTCCCAAGGTTCCGGCCCCGATGATCGTGGCGCTCGACCCGTCCCAGGTTCCTGTCATCGCGCTCCAGATCACGTCCGAAAAGCAGACGCCGTCTGACCTCTTCAAGCTCGGCGTCATTCGCGTGCGTCCTCTTCTCGCGACCGTACCCGGTGCTGTTGTCGCCCATCCCTATGGCGGCATGGACAGCTTCGTGATGGTGTCACTCAATCAGGAGCAGCTGCGCGCGCATCATCTCTCCGCGGCTGACGTTCAGGCGGCCCTTACCGCCCAGAACATCGTCCTGCCGGCCGGCGATCAGAAGATCGACGCCATGGACTGGATGGTTCAGACCAACGCCGCACCGGAATCGATGGAAGACATCGCCAATATCCCGGTCAAGCGCGTCGGCAATGCCGTCATCTATATCCGTGATGTCGCCGACGTATATCGTGGCGGCCATCCGCAGACCAACCTTGTTCTCGTCAAGGGCCGTCAGGCCGTTGAAATGATCACCCAGAAGGGCGGCACCGCCTCCACTCTGGACGTTGTCTCCGCGACCAAGGCCCTGCTTCCCCGCCTGCGTGCCATCCTGCCGCCTGACGTCAAGGTCTCGATCCTTGCCGATGCCTCGGTCATGGTGAAAGAGCAGATCATGGACGTGGTCCGTGAAATGATCACGGCCTCCTTCCTTACCGGCATCGTGGTCCTGCTCTTCCTCGGCTCATGGCGCTCGACGGTCATCATCGCGACCTCGATTCCCCTTGCCATTCTCTGCTCCATCATCGGGCTGGGCTGGGCCGGGCAATCCATCAACATCATGACCCTCGGCGGTCTCGCTCTTGCGGTCGGCATCCTCGTGGATGACGCCACCGTCATGATCGAGAACATCGATACCCATCTCGAAATGGGCAAGGATCTCGAACTCGCCATCATTGATGCCGCCAACCAGATCGTGATCCCGACCTTCGTCTCGACCACCTGCATCTGCATCGTCTGGCTGCCGCTTTTCGAGCTGTCGGGCGTTGCCGGTTACCTGTTCATGCCGATGGCGCTCGCCATCATCTTCGCCATGATCGCGTCATTCATCCTGTCTCGTACCCTGGTCCCGACCATGGCCAAGTTCCTGCTGGCCGGTCAGGTGCATCACGCTCATGGGCATGACGATCACGCTCCGGCTCCAAAGGGTTTCTTCGGCCGCTTCCAGCGCGGGTTCGAACATCGCTTCAACAACTTCCGCGAAGGCTACAACACCCTGCTGACGCGCTGCGTCGCCCGTCGCGGTGCCTTCGTGGGCGTGTTCATGGTCATCTCCATCGCCTCGATGGGCCTCTACAGCGTAGCCGGCCGCGACTTCTTTCCTGAAGTGAAATCCGGCACGTTGCAGATGCACATGCGTGCGCCGCTCGGCACCCGCATCGAAGTGGCTGGCCGCATTGCCGCCCTGGTCGATGACCGCATCAACCAGCTTCTGCCGGGCAAGGTCGAAAACATCATCTCGAATTGCGGCCTGCCCGAAGGCCCTCATAACCAGGCCTTCATCCCGACCCCGACAGTCGGCACGCAGGATTGCGACCTGACGATTGCCCTGAAGAATGAGGAATCTCCCGTCTGGGATTATCGCGCCCTGCTCCGCAAGGATCTCTCACAGCGCTTCCCCGGCACGGTCTTCACCTTCCAGCCCGCCGACCTGACCGACAAGATTCTGAATTTCGGCTCGGCTGCGCCCATCGACATCCAGCTTTCCGGCCCGAGCGTTGACGACAACTACAATTATGCCAGGCATCTGATCGGCAAGATCCGCCAGATCCCGGGAACGGCTGACGTCGTCATCCAGCAGACCATGTCCACACCGACCCTCATGGTCAACGGCAACCGTACCTTCAGCCAGGCCACCGGCCTCAGCGAAAACGATCTGGCAACCAATGAACTGCTCACCCTCGCCGGTTCAGGCGTCGTCGATCCCCAGTTCTGGCTCGATCCTGTCGATAACGTCACTTTCCCGCTCAACGTCTACACGTCTCAGGACCAGCTGACGCATCTGAATGACCTGCTGACGGTTCCCATCGACAAGGGCGACGGCAACCCCAACGACCAGACACAGCTTCTGGGCGCTATTGCCGATATCGTTCCCACGGGTACGCCGGGCGAGGTCTCACATTACAACTCGATGTCCGAGATCGACATCTACGTGAACGTCGAAGGCACCGATCTCGGCGCCGTCCTCGACGAGGTCAACAAGACCATCGCCAATGACGCCTCCAATCTTCCGCGCACGACCGCTGTCGATGTGCATGGTCAGGCCACCACGATGCATGGCGCCTATGTCCAGCTGGTCTTCGGCCTCTGCGTTTCCGTGGTGCTGATCTATCTGCTGATCGTCGTGAACTTCCAGTCCTGGCTGGATCCGTTCATCATCATCACCGCCCTTCCCGGCGCGCTGGGTGGCATTGCCTGGGCCCTCTTCCTGACAGGCACCCGCCTTTCGGTTCCAGCCCTTACCGGCGCCATCATGTGCATGGGCACGGCAACAGCCAACTCCATCCTGGTTGTCTCCTTCGCCCGTGAACGTCTCGAGGTTCATGGCGACGCGCTGCGCGCTGCCATCGAGGCCGGCTATGGCCGTATCCGTCCGGTTCTCATGACGGCGCTCGCCATGATCGTCGGCATGATCCCGATGGCCACGTCCAACTCGACCAATGCGCCGCTGGGCCGCGCCGTCATCGGCGGGCTGATCGTCGCCACCATTTCTACCCTACTCTTCGTTCCCTGCGTCTACGCGATCCTGCACAACCGCTCTGCCCGCCAGAAGGAAATCGTCTAATGGCCACCTCCCCCAAGATCATCGCCATTGCGGGAGGATGCGTCCTCGCGCTCTGGGTCGGCGCCCTCGTCGTCGGTCGCGTTCACCATAACAGCGCCCTGGCTACCGAGACCTCAGCCAACGCCATTCCGAACGTGGCCGTGCTCAACCCCATCCAGTCGCCAGACAAGGTCGCCCTCACCCTGCCCGGCAATATCGACGCCTGGTATCAGGCTCCGATCTATCCGCAGGTCTCGGGCTACGTGAAAATGTGGTTCAAGGATTACGGCGCCCATGTGAAGGCAGGCGACGCGCTGGCGGAAATCAACGCCCCCGCACTCGACGCGCAATATGCACAGGCCCAGGCCGATCTGAACGCCGTTCTCGCCAAGTACCATCTCGCCGCGGTGACAGCAGAACGCTGGCGCGCCATGGGCCAGTCGCAGTCGGTTTCCGGTCAGTCGGTTTCGGTCTCGAATGCCAACGAGCAATCAGCCAAGGCTGAAGTCGACGCGGCACAACGCAATGTCGACCACTTTGCGGCCCTTGAGAAATTCAAGACCATTGTGGCCCCGTTCGACGGCATCGTGACCTCGCGAAGCATCAATGTGGGCGATTACGTCCATGACGGTGGCGGCAATCTCAACAGCACCGGCAGCGCCTCCGAGCTCTTCACCGTCGCCGATGTCCACAAGCTGCGTCTCTTTGTCTCCGTGCCGGAAGTCTTCTCCTATATCCTGCAGCCCGACATCACTGCCGATGTCAGCGTGCCCCAGTTCAAGGAAAAGAAGTTCCATGCGAGCTTCCTGACCACGGCGCGCGGTTACGACCCGAACACGCGCACGGTGACATCGGAATTCACCATGGAAAATCCGAACGAGGTGCTGTGGCCCGGTACCTTCGCCTCGGTTCAGCTCAAGGCACATAACGAGACGGCCCATCTCTACGAGGTCCCGACCTCGGCACTCGTCTTCGAGGAAAAGGGCATGCAAGTCGTGGTCGTTAATGACGACAACACAGTTCACTACAAGAAGGTCGTCGTCGGACGCATGGCCGACACCTCGACCGAGATCCAGGCCGGCATCTCGCCCAAAGACCGCATTATCGCCAACCCGCCAGCCGATCTGCTCGAAGGCGACAAGGTCAACGTCACCCAGCCAGAGCGCGGCTACAACCAGTCCGGATTCGGGGCTTCGGAATGAGCACACACCGCTTCAAGAAACTGGCTCTGGCCTGCGGCACGGTTCTAACAGCCTTCGGTCTGTCAGCCTGTGACCTCGCGCCAACCTACACGCCGCCCACCTTCGTCGTGCCAGCCAGCTGGCACGGTCAGGGCCCCTTCGCGACGGCTACTCCAGCCGACACCACCCTGCCAACCGACTGGTGGAAGCTGCTCAACGATCCGCTCCTGAACGAGATGGAAGCCACGCTGACAAAGGCCAATCCGGATCTACAGGCAGCGGCTGAACGCTTCATCCAGGCTCGCGCCCTTGTGGTACAGGCCCGCTCCGAACTTCTGCCCCATCTGGCCATGGGCGCGGGGGCGTTCGACAACAAGCAGTCTTCCGACCGCCTGTTCCGCTACAAGGGAAATATTACCGAGACGGATGAGGAATATCACGGCCTCGCCTCCTGGGAGCCCGATTTCTGGTCGGCCATACGCAACCATGTCCGCGCGCAAAAGCAGTTTGCACAGGAAAAAGCAGCTGATTTCGCCATGTCGCGCCTCAGTCTGCAGGCCGAACTGGCGTCAGACTACGTCCAGCTGCGCGGCTACGACGCCCAGATCGCCATCTATAACCAGTCGATAGGCTATTATCAGAAGGCGCTGCAGATCACGCAGAACCAGCTGGAGCATCAGGCAGCGCCCCGTCTCGACGTCGCCCGCGCCCAGGCTCAGCTTTATTCGACTCAGGCCGCCGAGCTTGATGTGCAGGCAGCGCGTGAGGTCACCGAGCACGCCATCGCTATCCTGACCAATGCCTCGCCGTCCTCCTTCCATATTGCCCCCACGCAGGTCATGGGCTTCAACCAGCCGAGCGTTCCGGCCGGCGTGCCGTCAGAGCTGCTCCAGCGACGTCCCGACGTCGCCAGCGCCGAGCGAGAGATGGCCCAGGCCAATCGCGAGATCGGTATCGCACGCGCGGCCTTCTACCCGCATGTCTCGCTTCAGGCTGGCGGCGGTTTCGCCCAGAACGGTTTTGATCTCGCCAATCTGGCCAATTCGCTCTGGTCCTATGGCGCCTCGTTCGAGCTGCCCATCTTCGAGGGCGGGCTGAGACGCGCCGAGCTGCAGCATGCCTGGTCGGCCTATCGCGAGACGCGCGACACCTATCGCAGCAAGGTGCTCGACTCTTTCCGAGAAGTTGAGGACGGTCTCTCCCGTACCAACCGCCTGGACCAGGAGAACCATGCTCTTAAGAAGGCCGTGGATGCTACCCTGGCCACCCAGAACATGACGATGACACTCTATCAGGGCGGTGTGGGCACCTATCTCGAGGCCATCTTCGCCCAGGTGCAGACACTCGATACCCGCATCCATCAGATCGAGGTCGCCACACGTCTCTATCAGGCTGATATCGGGCTGATCCGCGCCCTTGGCGGCGGGTGGAATGTGAAGCTTCTGCCCACCATGGACCAGACGCTTTCCATCACCCCACTGCAATACGACGATCTGCATCACCCGCAGCCCGTCGGTGGCGTCGATATTTCCCAGCATCCCGAAGCGTTTGAAAACCTCTCCAGCGCTGCCCCGTCGGCTCCGGCCGCTGCAACAGGCAAGACGCTTCGCCCGATCTACGATCAGGCCGAACACTGATCAGGGTTTCCTGCCCTTGCAGAGCCAGAACGGCTCTCACAAGGGCAGGAGAGACCAGCCTATTCTCCCACCGGGAACATTATCCCGTCAGTACCCAAGCTCACGATTGACGGCCTCAGGTATCCGACCGTGATCGAAAAACTCCTGGATATTCCCGGCAGCCAGAAGTGACGCAGTCCCTGTCTGGGTCGGGGCTGTGATATGCGGCAGAATGGTCACCCTGGGGTTCGCCCAAAGCGGATCATCCTTCTTGAGAGGTTCCCGCTCGAACACATCGAGTACCGCATGGCCAAGATGGCCCCGGTCAAGCGCCCGTATCAATGCGGCCTGATCGACAATCGGCCCTCTGGCAAAATTCAGCAGGGCTGCGCCCTCCTGCATCTGCCCCAGCCGCCAGTCGTCCAGCAACCCCCGTGTCTGAGGCGTCAGTGGCAACAGAACGACCACGATGCTACTTTTCCGCAGTATGGTCTCCAGCCCGGACGGCCCGTACATCATCGGAATATCGGCTTTCGTCCAGGGCGTTCGGGTCCACCCCGTCACAGGAAAGCCATTCGCCTGCAACCTCTGGGCCGCAACCCTTCCCAGATTGCCCATACCCAATATGCCAACCGGGCGATCCTCAGGCATGAGAAGCTTGTGCTGCAGCCAGCGCTTCGCCTCCTGCTGCTCCCGATAAACCGGCATGTCACGGTGAATATAAAGCGTCCATGCCAACACCGCTTCAGACATTGTCTGGGCCAGCTGAGGGTCGGTCATCCTGACGATACGCACCGCGTTATGCGGCATCTCCTCAACCAGACGCTCAACGCCGGCCCAGAGGCTCTGCACCCATTCAAGCATCGGCAGATCGCGCAGATCTTCGGGGTCGGGATTGGCCACTACCGCCATGCGCGCCGTGCGCCGCTCCCCGTCGGTCAGATCCTCGAAAGGAATCACCCTGATGTTGTTGAGCGCCGCATTGATCGCATCAAGGCTTTCCTGACGCTCTCTGGGGGTAATCCGCCCGCAGAAGGGAACAACAATCGTCATGAAGCACGCACCTTTCGACGGGCCACTGCAGTGGCCTTCTTCTTTCTGACAGGTGTTACGACCGGGCTGGATCGTGCAGGCAGCAGCGGCGCCAGAAACCGCCCTGTATGGCTCTCGGGCGTTGCCGCGATGACCTCAGGCGGCCCTTCCGCCACAATCCTGCCGCCACCGTCGCCGCCTTCCGGTCCGATATCAATCAGCCAATCCGCCGTTTTGATCACATCCAGATTATGCTCGATCACAAGAACGGTATTACCCTGATCGACAAGCGCATGCAGCACATCGAGCAGCTTGCGAACGTCTTCTGTATGAAGCCCGGTTGTCGGCTCATCCAGAATATAGAGCGTCCGCCCTGTCGCCCGCTTTGCCAGTTCCTTCGACAGTTTGACGCGCTGCGCCTCACCGCCCGAGAGAGTCGTCGCCTGCTGCCCGAGCGTAACATAGCCAAGACCCACCTGCTGCAGAATCGCCAGCCTGTCACGAATACGCGGTACGGCGTGGAAGAAAGGCAGCGCCTCATCGACCGTCATTGCCAGCACATCGGCAATCGACTTGCCGCGGAATTTCACATCGAGCGTCTCGCGATTATAGCGCTGCCCCTTGCAGGTATCGCAGGTCACAAAAACATCGGGCAGAAAATGCATCTCGATCTTGAGAACGCCATCGCCCTGGCAGGCCTCGCAGCGACCACCCTTGACGTTGAATGAAAACCGGCCCGGCTTGTAGCCACGCGCCTTGGCCTCTGGAAGCTCTGCAAACCAGTCGCGTATGGGTGTGAAGAGATCCGTATAGGTCGCCGGGTTCGAACGCGGAGTGCGTCCGATCGGCGACTGATCGATATCAATGATCTTGTCGAGATGCTCCACCCCCTCAAGCGCCCGATAAGGCAGGGGAGACTGGCTTGAGCCCATCAGCTCGCGCGATAACGCCTTGTAAAGCGTGTCGACCACAAGGGTGGATTTGCCACCACCGGACACACCCGTCACCGCCACGAAACATCCAAGCGGGATACGTGCCGTCACGTCATGCAGGTTGTTTCCCGTAGCCCCGACGACGCTGAGCATACGCTTCTCATCGTAGGGACGCCTCTTCTCCGGCACGGGCACCATCCGCCTGCCCGAGAGATAATCGCCCGTGATACTGGCCGTGTTTTTCGCCACCTCATCCGGTGTGCCGCTTGCCACCACCGTGCCACCAAGCGCACCGGCTCCGGGGCCCATATCGATCAGCCAGTCAGCAGCCCTGATTGCATCCTCATCATGCTCGACAACGATCACCGTGTTACCAAGCTTCTTGAGACGGTCGAGCGTGCCCAGAAGCCGCTCGTTGTCGCGCTGGTGCAATCCGATAGAGGGCTCATCCAGCACGTAGAGCACCCCGGTCAGCCCCGAGCCAATCTGGCTTGCCAGACGGATACGCTGGCTCTCTCCGCCCGAAAGCGTGGCAGATCCGCGTGACAGTGTCAGGTAGTCGAGACCAACATCATCCAGAAAGCGCAATCGATCCAGAATCTCGCGCAGAATACGACGCGCGATCTCGGCCCGCTGTGACGTCAGGGACGCTTCGACCCCGCCAAACCAGTCAAGCGCCCGGCGGATGGTCAGATCAGAGGCCTGAGCCACATTCAGATGGTTAACCCTTACGCAAAGCGCCTCGGGTCGCAGTCGCGCCCCGTGACAGGCATGACATGGCACATCGGACTGATAGCGCGACATCTCTTCACGCACCCACATGCTGTCCGTCTCTGCCAGACGGCGCTGCAGGTTGCGCATCACCCCTTCGAAAGGCTTGCTCAGCTCATAGGCGCGCTTGCCATCTTTATAAGTGAAGAGAATAGAGTCCTCGCCCCCTTCCAGAAGAACCTTGCGGAACCCTTCGCCGAGCTTTTTCCAGGGCGTCGTCATCTTCTCCCTGAAGTGACGCGCCAGCGCCTCAAGCGTCTGGTCATACCAGGGCGTCTTGGCATCCCGCCAGGGCGCGATTGCTCCCTCTGCCAGAGACAGCGTCTCATCCGGTACGACCAGCCGCGCGTCGAAATGCGTTTCCGTCCCGATACCGTCACAGACCGGACAGGCGCCCATTGGAGCATTGAACGAAAACAGACGCGGCTCGATTTCCTCAAGCGTAAACCCGCTGACAGGACACGCAAATTTGGCCGAGAAGACCATATGCTCGATTGTGGCCTTCTCTCCCTCGCGCAGCACGGGCTCGGCATAGGCCACGCCATCCGCCAGCCCCAGCGCCGTCTCGAAACTATCTGCCAGCCGCGTCTCGATTCCAGCCTTCACCACAACACGATCGACAACCACCTCGACCGTATGGCGCAGCTTGCGGTTGAGGTGAGGTGCCTCGGCAATTTCGTAGGTTTCGCCATCGACCTTGACCCGCGTAAAGCCCTTGCGCTGAAGCTCTGCAAGCTCCTTCCGGTACTCCCCCTTGCGATCACGAATCACCGGTGCAAGCAGCATCAGGCGCGTGCCTTCAGGCAGCGCCATCACCCGGTCCACCATCTGGCTGACCGTCTGCGCCTCGATGGGCAGTCCGGTTGCCGGTGAATAGGGAACACCTGCACGCGCCCAGAGCAGGCGCATGTAATCATGAATCTCGGTAATGGTCCCCACTGTCGAGCGCGGGTTCTTCGAGGTGGTTTTCTGCTCGATCGAAATGGCCGGTGAGAGGCCCTCGATCGAATCCACATCCGGCTTGCCCATCAGTTCCAGAAACTGGCGCGCATAAGCCGACAGGCTCTCGACATAGCGCCTCTGCCCCTCGGCATAGATCGTATCGAAAGCCAGTGAGGATTTGCCGGAGCCCGAAAGCCCCGTGATGACCGTCAGCTGGTCCCTGGGAATATCGGCGTCGATATTCTTCAGATTGTGCACACGGGCGCCGCGCACACGAATGGACTGGTTGTACGGCAGATCAGACATCAGCACCACGCGAGGAAGAATCGAAAGGGGGTCGGAAAACGAGAACGTTTCGAGACCCATGTAAGATTGCTGCTCGCAGGATTAAAGTCGAGCGTCGTTCGGTCACGGGCGTGACGGCAGCGTTCTGCTGGGCTAAGATGGTCTATATTTTCAGGATGTAGGGTCGGTCGCCATGGCAGGAAGTGTGAACAAGGTCATTCTCGTGGGTAATCTGGGTCGCGACCCGGAAACACGGAATGCCCAGTCTGGCTCCAAGATCGTCAACCTGACCATTGCCACATCCGAAAGCTGGAACGACCGCGCCTCTGGCGAGCGCAAGGAGCGCACCGAGTGGCATCGCGTCGTGATTTTCAACGAACGTCTGGCCGATGTCGCCGAACGCTTCCTGCGCAAGGGCCGCAAGGTCTATGTCGAAGGCCAGCTTCAGACGCGCAAATGGACTGACCAGTCCGGCCAGGAGCGCTACACCACCGAAATCGTTCTGGATCGCTTCCGCGGCGAGCTCACCCTGCTCGACAACAACCGCGATGGCGATTCCGGTGGCGGCATGGGTGGCGGTGGCGGCTATGAAAGCGGCCCGTCGCGCTCCTATGGCGGCGGCAATGCGCCTGCACGCAATAATGGCGGCATGAACCAGCAGCCCGCTCGCAATGGTGGCGGCAACAACGGCGGCGGCTGGGACGCACCGGGTGGTGATCTGGACGACGAGATCCCGTTCTGATCGCGCAAGCCTGACCGCCCCGCCCTGACCTCAAAGACAACAAGACGGACCTGCCTTGACCGACCTGACGCCGCCCGCCGCCCCGACTGACCAGATCCCGGTGACCATTGAGGAGGAAATGCGCTCCTCCTATCTCGCCTATGCCATGTCGGTCATTGTGTCGCGTGCGCTGCCGGATGTGCGTGACGGTCTCAAACCGGTCCATCGCCGCATTCTCTACGCCATGCGTGAGAGCGGCTTCACCTCCGACAAGCCCTATCGCAAATCGGCCCGCGCGGTCGGTGATGTCATGGGTAAATACCACCCCCACGGCGACAGCTCGATCTATGACGCCATGGTGCGTATGGCCCAGTCCTGGTCCATGCGCGTCCGTCTCATCGACGGTCAGGGCAATTTCGGCTCGGTTGACGGCGATAGCCCGGCCGCCATGCGTTACACCGAAGCGCGCCTGGCCAAATCGGCGTCCTTCCTGCTCGACGATATCGACCGCGACACGGTCGATTTCCAGCCGAACTACGACGAAAGCGAGAGCGAACCCAAGGTTCTGCCGGCCGCCTTCCCCAATCTGCTGGTCAATGGCGCCTCCGGCATCGCCGTCGGCATGGCGACCAATATCCCGACGCACAACCCCGGCGAAGTCATCGACGCGACGCTCGCCCTGATTGAAAATCCGGAAGCCACGCTCGACGATCTGATGAAGATCATCCCCGGCCCCGATTTCCCGACGGGCGGCATCATCATGGGTCGCCGCGGCATCCGCCAGGCTTTCGAGACGGGTCGCGGCTCCGTGCCGATGCGCGCGCGCGCCGAAATCGAGGATATCCGCAAGGACCGTCAGGCGATTGTCGTCACCGAAATCCCATATCAGGTGAACAAGGCAACGCTGCAGGAAAAGATCGCCGATCTCGTTCGCGCCAAGGAAATCGAGGGTATTTCCGACATCCGCGACGAGAGCGACCGCTCCGGCATGCGTATCGTGATCGAGCTCAAGCGCGACGCGACCCCCGAAGTGGTGCTGAACCAGCTTTACCGCTTCACCCAGCTTCAGACCTCGTTCAGCGTCAACTGCCTCGCGCTCGATGACGGCAAGCCCCGCACCATGGGCCTCAAGGACGTTCTGGAAGCCTTCATCCGCTTCCGTGAAGACGTCATTCTGCGCCGCTCGCGCTTCGATCTGAACAAGGTGCGTGACCGTGGCCATCTGCTGGTCGGTCTCGTCATCGCCGTGGCCAATATCGATGAGGTCATCGCGCTCATACGCAGCGCCCCCGATGCCGCCACTGCGCGTGAATCGCTCATGGCCCGCGCCTGGAATGCTGCCGATGTGCAGCCGCTCATCGAACTGATCCATGACGAGGGCAATGTCATCGTCGATGGCAAGGTGCATCTCACCGAGGTTCAGGCACGCGGCATTCTCGAACTGCGCCTGCAGCGCCTGACCGGCCTTGAACGCGACAAGATCCAGGGCGAACTGAGCGAAGTCGCCACCAAGATCAACGAATTGCTCGACATCATCGGCAGCCATATCCGCCGTATGGAAGTGATGCGTCACGAACTGCTTCTGGCCCGTGCCGAAATCGCCACGCCGCGCATGACCGAAATCTCGGATGCGCTGGGCGACCAGTCGGATGAAAGCCTGATCGAGCCCGGCCAGATGGTCGTCACCATCACCCGTGACGGCTTCATCAAGCGCACCCCGCTCGAGATCTTCCGCGCCCAGAACCGCGGCGGTCGCGGCCGTACGGCAGCAGGGCGTCGCGGCGATGATGTCATCGTCAACAGCTTCAATGCCCATACCCATCAATGGGTCATGTTCTTCTCTTCGGGCGGCAAGGCCTATCGTGAGAAGATCTGGCGCCTGCCAGAGGCCTCTCCCACGGCCAAGGGGCGCGCCCTCGTCAATCTCCTGCCCGATCTGGGCACGGATTCCATCACGGCCATTCTCGCCCTCCCGCAGGAAGAGGAGCAGTGGGAAGATCTGCACCTCGTCTTCGCAACGGCCAGCGGCAATGTCCGACGCAATCGCCTCAGCGACTTCAAGAACATCCGTGCCTCCGGCCTGATCGCCATGAAGCTCGATGAAGGCGACAGCCTCGTGGGTGTTGCTACCTGCCGCGAAGGTCAGGACGTATTCCTGGCCACACGCAAGGCCCGCTCAATCCGCTTCCAGATCACCGATGACACACTGCGCGTCTTCGCCGGGCGCGACAGCTCGGGCGTACGCGGCATCCGTCTCGCTACAGGCGACGAAGTCAATTCGCTCTGCATCCTCAACCATGTCGATGCCAGCGTCGAGGAACGCTCTGCCTATCTGCGCGCAGCCAACGCCAGGCGCCGCGCAGAGGCTGCTGCAAACGCCGCAGGCACAGAGGAAGAAATCGAAGAGATCGCTTCTGACGATGCCGATGAGGCCATTGATGCCGGCGATCTGACGCAGGAGCGTTTCGACGAGCTGGCCGCTCAGGAAGAAATCCTGCTTACCGTTACCGATGCCGGCTTCGGGCGCCGCTCCTCGGCCTATGAATATCGCGTCAGCGGTCGCGGCGGTCAGGGTATTGCCAATATGACGCTGACCAACCCGAAGCGCGGTCGTGAGGTCGTTGCGACCCTCCCCACGCTCGACGGCACTGACGTCATGATGGTCACCGATGTCGGTCGCCTGATCCGCGTTCCCGTCTCGCAGGTGCGCGTCATGGCCCGTCAGGCCAGCGGCGTCACCCTGTTCCGCGTCGGCGCAGAAGAGCGCGTGACCAGCATCTTCCCCGTCGCAGAATCGGAAGGCACGGAAGCAGACGACGCCGAAACATCGCTCGAGGAATCGGATGCCGCCGTTTCCAGCGCGCAGGAGACGGCCTCTACGGAAACGCCCTCTTCCGGCGACTCAACCCCGGATGACAGTGCAAACTGACGCCTCCCTGAGCGGCGAACGTGTCGGGTTCTATCCCGGCACGTTCGATCCGTTCACCCTGGGCCATCTCGATATAGCCCGCCGCGCATTGGGTATCCTTGACCGTCTCGTCATTGGGGTCGCCCTTAACCCCCGCAAGGCCCCGCGCATCGCCATAGACGAGCGTTGCGCCGCCATCACCGAGACCTTTGCACTTGCAGGCCTCACTCAGGTCAGCGTTGCCCCGTTCGAAACCCTCATGGTCGAGGCGGCTCGTGCCCATGATGCGCGCTTCATTGTCAGGGGGCTGCGTTCGGAGTCGGACCTGACCAGCGAAATGCCCATGGCAGCCGTCAATCGCACGCTTGCTCCCGAACTTGAAACCCTGTTTCTCACAGCGCGTGAAGAGCACCGCCTGATCTCTTCAAGTCTCGTGCGCGAACTCCTGGCCTATGGGGGCGATATAGCCCCCTATCTGCCGGAGAATATCACCCGGCGTCTCTTGCCCAACGCGACAGAGAAGCCGACATAGGCCGCGTAGCCTTTCATGGCTCCGCCAACACAAGGATAGAAGTCAATGTCCGAAACCAATAACCGCCTCGTCATGAAGCTCAAGACCGGTGACGTCGTGATCGAACTGCGTCCCGATATCGCCCCGCTTGCAGCCGAACGCCTGCGCACCCTTTCCGACCAGGGCTTTTATGACGGCGTGAAGTTTCATCGCGTCATCGAAGGCTTCATGGCACAGGGCGGCGACCCGACCGGCACCGGTTCGGGCGGCAGCGATCTGCCCGATCTGAAGGCCGAATTCACGCGTGAAGCCAAGTTCGAGCGCGGCACGCTGGGCATGGCCCGCACGATGAACCCGAACTCGGCCAACAGCCAGTTCTTCATCATGTTCCAGCCCACCCCCTCGCTGGATGGCCAGTACACCATCGCCGGTCAGGTCGTTTCCGGCATGGAGCATATCGACCAGATCAAGCGTGGCGCAGGGTCGTCAGGCATGGTGAAAGACCCCGACACCATCATCTCCATGCGTCCCGAAGCCTGATCCCAGGCATCACGGCCTCAAAAGCCGCATGAAAACCGGCTGAACCTGATTCAGTCGGTTGACGGCTTCTGGCGCATATTGTAGCCAGACGCCTCATGTGAACCGGTAGCTCAGCCGGTAGAGCATTCGACTTTTAATCGAATGGTCGTGGGTTCGAATCCCACCCGGTTCACCACTTTCCCCAAAAATCTGCTTTGCCTGCAGTGCCCTCACCAAAAAAGGCACGGGAAAAATGCGTCCTGAAACGCAGCTTGCCCTTCCGGATCAGGCGATACGGCGCAGACACCCTTAGCCAGTCATCGGCACGCTCGCCCCCCTGCGCGATGACACGATCCAGTCGGAGAAAAACGATCTCGTGCAGGTTCCAAACCTGACGCACGGCCATACGGCCTTCCGCAACCAGATCATGCTGGTGGCCAATATCAACCACACCGTCATTGGCCTGCAGTCGCTGGGCATGCTGCTCCATATTGTCATGACAGATCATGGCGTGAGTTTTGGCCCGGATGCGCCTTTCTCCTACACTCACCGAGAAATGCTGGAATCCCAGATCGATGGCCTTCAGGCCTCGCTTCTTCTGCCCGTTTCTTATGGCGGTCAGCACCGCATGGCTGCGCTGGTAACTGGCGACAACTCCCCCAAACCTCTGGTGATCGAGCGCAGCTCTCTGACCTCGCTACATGGAACCGAAACCAGTCAGGAATTCGAAACCGGAGCCGGCATGGTCCACGAGAACGCCACCCTGAACCGCACCACTCTGCGCCTGGACAAACGCTCTGTACAAGCCAGGATCCGCTACCGGGTCGGCGATCCTGCCAAGCCCCCGATCCTGAGCATGTCGGCTCTGGAAAACGCCAGTCTCTCCATCGACCTGCATCGAGGCGTTGCCTGTCTCGACTGAGGGCGCGGCCCTCAGAGCGGCAGTTCGAGGTCCGACTTCACCTCTTCCATCACCGTATAGGTATGCGTCTGCCGCACGCCGGGCAGGCGGGTCAGCGTCTTGCCCAGAAAGGCACGATAGGCACTCATGTCGCGCACACGTGCCTTGACCAGATAATCAAAGCCCCCTGCGACCATGTAGCATTCGCTCACCTGGGGAATCGCCCGCACAGCCTTGGCGAAAGAGTCGAAAATATCCGCGCTGGTACGGTCCAGCGTCACCTGCACAAATACAAGCAGCCCCAGATTGACAGTCTCCGGGTCGAGGCGGGCCATGTAGCTTCTAATGACCTCAGCCTGCTCAAGCTTGCGCACCCTTTCCAGCGTTGCCGCTGGGCTCAGATTGACGAGCCTCGACAGCTCGACATTCGTGATGCGTCCCTGTTTTTGTAAAATCCTGAGAATCCTGCGGTCGATGTCATCGAGAGTCATATCGGATCCTGAATATAGTTCATAAATTTATAGATATGCAGAATAATATAGCTTATGGGAGCACCATTTCCATAACTCATTTGGCAAAGGCCCTTTTAAGGAAACATAAACAACCAGCAACGACATAGGCTCGCATGAACGCTTCCTTCTCTGCCTTCCGATCGATCGTCCCCGAGCGCTCCGCCCTGCGTCAAGCGATCACCGATCACACGCGCACGGCAGAAGCAGAGCGCGTTGCGGCGCTCGCCACCGAAGCGAGCCTGACACCTGAACAGAATGACAGGGCGCGTGAGACAGCCCGCCAGCTGGTGGAGGCGCTGCGTCGTAACGGAACACCCGGCCTGGTTCAGGGGCTGATACAGGAATATGATCTGTCCTCGCAGGAAGGCGTCGCCCTGATGTGCCTCGCCGAGGCGCTGTTGCGTATCCCCGATACGGCCACACGCGACGCCCTCATCCGCGACAAGATCGCGACAGGCAACTGGCACGGCCATATCAGCAAAAATACCCCGCTTTTCGTGAACGCTGCCACCTGGGGGCTGATCGTTTCAGGCGGTTTCCTGACCACAACCCAGACGAACCGCCTGCCGAAAACACTCGATTCCCTGCTCAAGCGTTGTGGCGAGCCGGTTATCCGTCGCGGTGTCGACATGGCCATGCGCCTGATGGGCGAGCAGTTCGTTACCGGCCAGACCATCGACGAAGCCCTGAAGAATGGTCGCAAGCTCGAGGAAAAAGGCTTCCGCTATTCCTACGACATGCTCGGCGAGGCGGCGATGACCGCAGAAGATGCCGAGCGCTATTATCGTGACTACGAAAAAGCCATCCACGCCATAGGCAAGGCCGCCAACAAGCTCGGCGTCTATAGCGGTCCCGGCATCTCCATCAAGCTGTCAGCCCTCCACCCACGCTATGCTCGCCTGCAACGCGAACGCGTCATGGCC
Source organism: Asaia spathodeae NBRC 105894 (assembly GCF_025994195.1). Classification (NCBI taxonomy): domain Bacteria; kingdom Pseudomonadati; phylum Pseudomonadota; class Alphaproteobacteria; order Acetobacterales; family Acetobacteraceae; genus Asaia; species Asaia spathodeae. The sequence continues at coordinate 234,709 of NZ_BAPY01000002.1, forward strand.
GAGCTGCTGCCCCGCGTGACCACCCTGGCCAGACTCGCCTGCTCATACGATATCGGCTTCAATATCGACGCTGAAGAGGCCGACCGTCTCGAACTCTCCCTCGATCTTCTTGAGGCCCTCTGCTTCGACGAAGCGCTCAAAAACTGGAAAGGAATCGGCTTCGTCGTTCAGGCCTATCAGAAGCGCGCGCCTTTCGTGCTGGACTGGATCATCGATCTTGCCCGTCGCAGCGAACACCGGATCATGGTCCGACTGGTCAAGGGCGCGTATTGGGACAGCGAGATCAAGCGCGCCCAGACAGACGGCCAGAGCGATTTTCCGGTCTATACGCGCAAACTTCATACAGACATCGCCTATATCGCCTGTGCGAAAAAGCTGCTCGATGCACCGGATGCGATCTTCCCGCAATTCGCTACACATAATGCCCAGACCCTTGCCAGCATCTACGCCTATGCCGGTCCCGAATTCTCCATTGAGAAATACGAATTCCAGTGCCTGCATGGCATGGGTGAAGGACTTTACAACGAGGTCGTTGGCCCGAAAAAACTCGATCGCCCGGTACGCATCTATGCCCCTGTCGGAACGCATGAGACCCTGCTGGCCTATCTCGTCCGACGCCTGCTCGAAAATGGCGCCAATTCCTCCTTCATCAACCGCATTCAGGATGAATCGATCTCGGTTGACGAACTGATTACCGATCCGGTCACCCTCGCAGGGCGCGAGACGCCAAGCTACGCCATCCCCTTGCCCTCCGCGCTTTATGCGCCGGAACGACGTAATTCCGCGGGGCTGGATCTCAGCGACGAGAACACGCTGCGGCATCTTGCCGACGCCTTCCTCACGCAGGCTCCCACATCCGCCGACACACAGGGCGAACGCATCACCAACCCGGCCGATACGAACGACATTGTCGGCCATATCCGCTTTCTATCATCCGAAGAGACGGATACCGCGATTGCCCGCGCTGACATTGCCTTCGCAGAATGGTCGCGCGCACCATCCGATCAGCGCGCCCTGCTACTCGAAAGAGCAGCCGACGCGCTCGAGGCCGAAACGGCTTCGCTCATGGCGCTCATCATCCGCGAGGCAGGCAAGACGCTGGCAAATGCCGTGGCCGAAATCCGCGAGGCGGTCGATTTCCTGCGCTATTATGCCGTGCGCATCCGCGAACAGGGCAGCCAAACGCGTCCGCTCGGACCAGTCGCCTGCATCAGCCCATGGAATTTCCCGCTCGCCATTTTCCTTGGCCAGGTCTCTGCTGCCCTCGCCGCAGGCAACACAGTGCTGGCCAAGCCTGCTGAAGAAACGCCGCTGATCGCACGCGAAGCCGTGCGTCTGTTGCACGAGGCCGGCATTCCGGAGCACGTCATCCAGCTCGTCCCCGGCGATGGCCGGGCAGGAGCACAGCTGGTCGGCGATACGCGCATCACGGCCGTGCTGTTTACCGGCTCGACGGATGTGGCACGCCTCATCCAGAAACAACTCGCCGGTCGTCTCAACAGCGACGGCACACCAGTGCCATTCATTGCCGAAACCGGCGGCCAGAATGCCCTGATCGTCGATAGCTCTGCCCTGACCGAGCAGGTCGTTGCCGATGTCCTTGCTTCAGCGTTCGACAGCGCCGGACAGCGATGCAGCGCCTTGCGTCTTCTCTGCCTGCAGGAAGACAGTGCCGACCGCGTTCTAACCATGCTCAAGGGAGCCATGCAGGAACTGCGCACCGGCACACCCGAGCGACCGGATACCGATGTCGGCCCCGTCATCACAGCAGAGGCGCGAGACATGATGCGAGCGCATGTCGACGCGCTGGCCAGTCAGGGACATCGCGTATTCCAGACCGATCTCACACCCGAAGCTGCATCCGGTACGTTCTTTCCGCCGACCCTGATCGAAATCGGCTCGGTTTCGGACCTCAAAAAAGAGGTCTTCGGCCCAGTTCTGCATGTGCTGCGTTACAAGCGTGAAGCGGTCAGCGATGTCATGAAAGCCATCAATGCCACGGGCTACGCCCTGACTTTCGGCCTTCACTCGCGCATCGACGAAACGATTGAGACGCTCAAAAAACAAAGCCACGCCGGAAATGTCTATATCAACCGCAATCTCGTCGGCGCCGTTGTCGGTGTCCAGCCCTTCGGCGGTCACGGTCTTTCGGGCACCGGCCCCAAGGCAGGCGGCCCTCTCTATCTCCGACGCCTGCTAAGCCAAAAGGCACCGATGGAAGCAGCGCTGTCGCACCCGGTCGCTCCTCTTTCGACGCTTTTCGCCGACTGGGTCGCCACCGCCCTGCCTGAAGTGACGGCCAAGGCCTGCGACAAGACGCCGCTTGGCACATCGCTGTCACTTGCCGGCCCAGTTGGCGAGACAAACCTCTATACACTCTCCCCACGTGGCACGGTTCTCTGTGCTGGCCCGACAAGGCAGGATCTCTGCACCCAGATTCTGGCAGCGACGGCCACGGGCAATCGCTGCGCGATACCGCGCGCACTCCTTGCCAGCCTGCCGGAACGTCCACCTGGGCTCGGTGACCATCTCGTCGCAGCCGAAGACTGTGCGACCATCGATGTTGCCTTGGCTAACGGAGACGAAGCCTTCCGCACATCACTCGGGGTCGACTTGGCTGCCCGCGACGGGCAGATCGTCGCCCTTCACGTTCCTGACGAACAGGGAAGCTACCCGCTCGAATTCCTCGTTCTCGAATATGCCTGCAGCACCAATACGACTGCCGCGGGCGGCAACGCGGCTCTCATGGCCAAGGTATGAGAGACTAACCGACCGGAGAAGTCCCTCTCTCCGGTCGGGCTTTCACGCTAGTTCGGCGATGAAGGACGCGACCCGCTCAGGATAAACAACCTCCGCATCATGCGGCAAAGCTTCCGAGCGATAATGCCATCCCTTCTGCGCCCGGGCATAGGCGCGGCTCGGTTCGATCGAAGCCAGAGCGGGATTTTCATAGGCGATATAGGTCACCGGCAGCCCTGATCCGGCAGGCTTGCTCAAGCGCACGGGTGTCTCATAAGTGCCAACAGGATGCGGGCGCAGATGCGCGACAAACCACTCTTTTCGCACCGGGTCGGGAAAGGTAATGGCCGCACTGGGCGGGACCGGGAAAGCAATGTCAGCCCCATTGACCCGCACACGCTCCCGTCGGGTCTGCGCCATGGCCGGAGGCAGAATATCAAAACCTGTCCTGCCATCCTGAGCAATAAGCGCATCCAGATAAAGCAGGCGACGCATACGCGACCCCAGCCGATCGGCCACACAAGTCGCGACCAGACCACCATATGAATGGCCGACGAGAAGAACATTCTGAAGATCGCGCATCTCAATGGTCGCGATAATGTCCTGGATATGAGTCTCTAGCGTGATCTCACGCGACAGCAGATGAGCCCTGTCACCCGTACCCGTCAGCGTCGGCGTCACGACCTCAAAGCCCTGAGCCGTTAGAAGCGGCGCAACATGATGCCAGACCCAGCCACCGCCATGCAGACCATGAATCAGCACGATTGGCGATCGCATCGGCGCCCCCATGGCTATTGAAACCTTCCCCAAGGCAGGTGCCAAGGGAAGCACACTCAGAATTTCACGACGCAGCAAGACAAGAACTCCCCGCTGACCTGAGGAATTCATTCTCTCATTACATAATGGTTATAAACAAGAGAGGAGTTCTGTGCTGGCAATGATGTGATACGCCGCCTCTATCGTTCTGCTCAAGCCCAGCTGCGAGCTGGACCTGTGCGCCTT